>JBFFSC010000036.1:0-13249 GCA_041572615.1 Sulfurimonadaceae bacterium | reverse complement strand
CCGATACGTTTATGATCGATAGTAAGCATCCACTGCCAAAAAGTGCTCTTTGGATGACCAATGGCACAGTGCGTTTCGTCGAAATAACTTTTACTCATCTAACTCTCCTTTATTTTGATGGTCTTCTTCTTTTCTTCCTGTAATTACAAGATAGACGAAGAATCCAATTACGATTGCCAACATAAACAGACCGACAACCTTCTCCCACATGAACACATACTTTTTACCCTTTGGATCATATGCAAAGCAGTAAAGCAATGTTTTCGCAATTGTAGGACCGACTATCCCCTCTTCCGCTTCAACCAAGGCCATCTTCGCATCAAAAGGAAGTTGCTCGATACCATTTAGGTAACGTGTAATCTTTCCTTCCGGTGACAAGATGATCAAAGCAGCCGCATGGATATAGTCGACTTTCCCCTCAGATGAAACTGTCTTCTGATAAGAGAAGCCAACCTTATCCGCCAATACACCTGAACTATTGTTCTCACCGATTACAAAGCGCCAAGCATCTTGAACAAACTCTCTTCTCATCGAAGCTATATGGTTCTTCTTTTTTGCCTTAGCCAAGTCTGGTGTTTCATCTTCAGCAAAACTGACCGTAATCACTTTATAATCAGTGTTTTCCGCCAAATCCAGACGACTTAACATATTTGCCAAGTCCTCCAGTTGTGGCGTACATATTCCTGCACATCTAAAATAATTCAGTGTAAGGATTGTCGGCTTGCCATTCATCAATTCTTTAAGAGTCACACTATTGGACTCTTCATCAATGAATGTAAGGTCCAACGGGACCATTTGGCCTAATTTCTCATTCACTCCCAATTGATCGGCATGTACAAAACTTGCGATCAATAGTAGACACAGCAGAAATTTACGCATATCACTCCTATTTCTTTTAGTTATGTCGTGAATTCTAGGCGCTAAAAGCTTAACTTATACTAAAATATTAGTTTTCTTTATATTATAAGTACACAGTAATATAATTATAATTTCTACAAATATCTTTATTTTTCAGCTTAACCCAATATCACAATAAGTTATATTACTTTCCTGCAACATTCAAATCTTAAAATGCTCAAGAATCCCTGTTTTCAGGAGATTTTTTCCATATTAAATCTTTGTTACAAAAGTGTTAACAAATTCATCAACTGGTAAAGTCATATAAACAAAATTAATTTTTATGTATAAATTCTGTATAAGAATGTCCCTATTTTTATACTAAAACCTTCAATAAAACGTATCATTATGTTACAGTTTATTTTTCAAAAATAATTGAGAGAAGACTTTAAAATGCTATAATAAAAGAGTATTTTAATGATATTTATCTGGTTAGGTGGACACATGAGTACAGATATACACAACAGACCTGAGATACATAAAGCTCTTTTGGAACACAACCTTAAAAGCGACAAAATCATGCTCTATCTTGTCGGCTTGCATTGGTTTATTGCAACCGTATTCACATCCATACAATATAAAACCTACGCGATCGGATTTATCGCTGGCGGTGCCTATTTCATGGTCCTACTCCTGGCTTATACTCTTTATCGTGGCCAAAAAGAGTTTCGTATCACTGTCGGTGTCATATTCATGCTCTTTTCAATGTTATATATTCAACAGTCCCTCGGCCGTATTGAGATGCACTTCCATATCTTTGTTGCTATATCCTTTTTGACCCTCTATAAAGATATGTATGCTGTCATAGCAGCAGCTGTGACTACCTCTTTGCATCATCTTCTGTTTAACTATATGCAAGAGCATCAGGTAACTGTCTTTTCCGAACCGATCACTATTTTCAATTATGGCTGCGGCTATGATATTGTATTGCTGCATATCCTTTTTGTCATCTTTGAGTCGATAGTCATATTTTATTTTATAAACATCTCAAAACGGCGTTTTTTTGGCCTTATTATCGCGCGTAATAAATATGAAGAGATGGCAAACAAACTCGATGTTAGCGTTCAAAAACGCACCGAAGAACTTACACAGCTCAATGCTATCTTTAAAGAAGCCCAGCAGATTACGCATCTTGGAAACTGGGAGTGGAATATTGCCGATGGTACACTGACCTGGAGTGACGAGATTTATCGGATTTTCGGTCTGAAACCCTCTTCCACTCTACCTACCTATGAGAATTTCAACACCTTTATTCATCCTGAAGATAGAGATTATGTGCGTACCAGTATTGATCTCGCCTTGAAAAATGTCACGCCCTATAATATTGTCCACCGCATCATCACCGCTGACAATCAATTAAAACATGTACGTGAACACGGCAAGATTCACCGCGATGAAGAGGGAAATCCGATTAGGATGCTTGGAACGGTCCAGGACATAACCGGTGAGATAAATATCCAGCAAAAACTGAAAAAGAGTGAAGACAAGTTCAAAGTATTGACTGAAAATGGGTACACCGGTGTTCTCGTACATGATGACAACATCTACTATGCCAATCCCCAGATTGAAAAGATGACGGGCTATAGTCAAGATGAACTGCTTGACATGGAGATCATTGAACTCTTTGTCATCGAGAACATCCAAAAGCATAAGACCATCTTGCAGCGACGTGCAAAGGGCGAGAAGTTCACAAAACAGTACGATGACATCAAAATGCGCTGTAAAGACGGTACACTCAAGACAGTCAGTGCTTTTTCAATGACCATAGAGTATGAAGGACGTTTTGTCGCACTAAGCAATCTCATTGATGTGACCGATATTAGAAAAGCTGAAGAGCAGATTCAGACACTCTCACAGATTGTCGAACAGACTGATGACATTATCAAGATGACAGATGAGGATGGCATAATCACCTATGTTAATGACGCTTTTGTCGCACAGACCGGTTACACCCGCCGTGAGGCCGTAGGCGTGAAGTCAAACATACTAAAATCAGGTAAGCATAATGATTCCTTTTATAAAAAACTATGGGAAACGATTACACAGGGTAATATCTTCAGAAGCGTGGTCATCAACCGCAGAAAAAACGGTTCACTCTACCATGAGGAACAGACCATCACACCTATTCTCAATAAAGAGAAGAAGATTACCGGTTATGTCTCAACAGGAAAAGACATCTCTGAGCGTATTGAATTAGAAAAGAAGCTATCAAAACTTGCAACAACAGATAAACTTACTGGGATCAACAACCGTCACCGCTTTGAAGAACTTCTTGCCAATGAATTGGCCCGTGCAGAACGTTACAAGACACCAATGGCACTGATCATGTTCGATATCGACTACTTCAAAAACATCAACGATACCTATGGACATGATGTCGGTGATAATGTATTACGTGCAGTAAGTCAAGTGATACAGTTCAACATCCGTGAAACGGATATTTTCGCGCGTTGGGGAGGAGAAGAGTTTATTATCCTTACTCCTGAAACAACAGAAGAGAGCGCTGAACATTTGGCGAACAAACTCTGCACTGCCTTGCAGCAGTATGATTTTGAAACAGCAGGAACCGTCACCGCAAGTTTTGGTGTGACTATGCATAAGAACGGAGAAAGTAACGGTGAGATGATCAAACGTGCCGATAAGGCGATGTACCAGGCCAAACACAATGGACGTAATCAGGTCGTGAAGCTCGTATAAATATGATTTTGTTTTGTAGTGAAAAACTATTGATTAAGATACTATCTAATGTATTGAGATTGTTAGATGGTGTCAAGAGAGGGACTTGAACCCTCGACCTCCGGCTTATGAGACCAGCGCTCTAACCAGCTGAGCTACCTTGACATCGTTTGTTAGAAGGCTGGAATTATACATATTCAATACTTATTATTTCCTAAAATCACAAACAAATCAGATATGATATAAATTGACTAAACTATAATTTACAGATGTTACTAAGATAACTTTAGTCAATTAGACTAAAACTATTGACATACAATTTGTAATTTTGTAGAATTCCAGACTATAGAATATATATTAAGGAGACACTATGAATTTTCAACCATTAGGCAAACGTGTTTTAATTGAACGTGTAGAAGAAGCAAAGACAACGGCTTCAGGTATCTACATTCCAGATAGTGCGAAAGAGAAACCTTCACAAGGCAAGGTTTTAGCTGTTAGTGCAGAAGTAGAAAACGTAGCTGTCAATGATACAGTAGTTTTTGGAAAGTATGCAGGAAACGAATTAACATTAGATGGTACGACCTACCTCGTAATCGACACAGACGACCTTCTTGGTATCATTAAATAATTAAGGAACTATAAATATGGCAAAAGAGATAATTTTTTCAGACCAAGCGCGTAATAAACTGGCAACAGGTGTTCAAAAACTTGCAGATGCAGTCAAAGTGACAATGGGTCCGCGCGGCCGTAATGTATTGATCCAAAAAAGCTTCGGTGCGCCGACACTGACAAAAGATGGTGTCTCCGTTGCACGTGAGATCGAACTTCAGGACACTCTTGAGAACATGGGTGCTCAACTTGTCAAAGAGGTCGCTTCCAAAACAGCTGACGAAGCGGGTGACGGAACGACAACTGCGACAGTCTTGGCCAATGCAATCTATCAAGAAGGCCTGCGTAACATCACAGCAGGGGCGAACCCCGTTGAAGTGAAACGTGGTATGGATAAAGCGACAAACGCTATCCTTGAGAACCTCAAGGCAGCATCTAAGACTGTTGGCGGTAAGAATGAGATCGCGCAGGTCGCATCGATCTCTGCCAACTCCGATACGGCTATCGGTGATATGATCGCAGAGGCAATGGAAAAAGTCGGCCAAGACGGTGTTATCACAGTCGAAGAAGCCAAGGGTATTGCCGATGAACTTGATGTGGTTGAAGGTATGCAGTTTGACCGCGGTTACCTGAGCCCGTATTTCATCACGAATACAGAGAAGATGACAGCTGAGATTGATCAACCCTTCATCCTGCTGTTTGATTCCAAGATTTCAAATCTAAAAGACCTCTTACCGGTCTTGGAGCAGATCCAAAAGACCAACCGTCCACTTCTTATCATCGCTGAAGATGTAGAAGGTGAAGCATTGGCGACACTGGTTGTGAATAAGATGCGTGGTGTGCTTAACATCTCAGCTGTCAAAGCTCCGGGCTTTGGTGACCGTCGTAAAGCAATGCTCCAAGACATCGGTGTGTTAACAGGTGGTCAGGTCGTATCTGAAGAGGTCGGTCGTACTTTAGAGACAACAACCATTGAAGACCTTGGTCAAGCGGCCCGCGTCGTCATTGACAAAGACAATACCGTCATTGTTGATGGTGCAGGTGCCAAAGAAGGTGTTACAGCACGTATTGCCGAGATCAAGACACAAATGGAAGCAACGACATCTGAATATGACAAAGAGAAGCTTCAAGAACGTCTTGCAAAACTATCCGGTGGTGTTGCTGTCATCAAAGTAGGTGCTGCTACAGAGACAGAGATGAAAGAGAAAAAAGATCGTGTCGATGATGCCCTGTCTGCAACCAAAGCGGCTGTGGAAGAAGGTATTGTCATCGGTGGTGGTGCGGCACTTATCCGCGCTGCTTCAAAGATCAATATCGATGACCTTGAACATGATCAAAAGATCGGTGCAGAGATCATCTTGCGTGCGATTAAAGCACCTGTAAAACAGATCTCGGCCAATGCCGGTTTTGACACAGGTGTCGTCGTCAATGCCATTGAAAATGCAGACTCAGATACTGTTGGTTTCAATGCTGCTACAGGTGAATATGTTGATATGTTTGAAGCGGGGATCATTGATCCGTTTAAAGTAGAACGTGTCGCATTGACAAATGCAACTTCAGTCGCTTCTATGCTGCTTACGACTGAGGCAGCTATCTTCGATATCAAAGAAGAAAACGATGGCTCTGCTCCTGATATGGGCGGTATGGGTGGCATGGGCGGTATGCCAGGCATGATGTAATCATCATCCTTATCACAGAAGTCTCTAAGAATGGAGACTTCTATCCCCAAACCTACTCCTTCAATCTTATTAATAAAAAAGATATTACCTTCATAAAGAACATTTGTTTCTAAGCCCCGTTTGTTTCTATACACGCTATACTTTCAACACTAGAGTAAAATCGTTCTTATTGAGTCCATACGATTCTTTATCTCATGAATATCGATATCTTTACAGATATATACACAAGGAAGACAATGCTTGTAGCTCCAAGTATTCTATCAGCTGATTTCGGGAACCTGGCCAATGATGTCAAGGGTATATGTGATGCAGGATGTGATCTTGTCCACGTTGATGTAATGGATGGTCATTTTGTCCCTAACCTGACAATTGGGCCTGTTGTCGTATCTGCTGTGGCCAAAGCCGCGACAAAACCTCTCGACATCCATTTAATGGTCGAGAACAACACCTTCTTTGTCGACCTTTTTGCTCCGCTCAAACCGGGCTATATTACTTTCCATATTGAAGAAGAGAAACATCCGCACCGTTTGATACAGTATATTCGTGAACTGGGTATCAAACCCGGTATCGTCCTTAACCCCCACACTCCGGCAGAAGCAGTAGAGTACCTGCTTCAGGACGTGGATATGGTACTTGTAATGAGTGTTAATCCGGGCTTTGGCGGTCAAAAGTTCATTCCTAATGTTGTGGAGAAGATTAAACGTCTTAAAACACTTCGTGATCGTATTAATCCAGAATGTCTCATCGAGATCGACGGCGGTGTCAATGATCAGAATATCCAGATGTTAAACGATGCCGGTGTTGACGTCTGTGTCGCAGGTTCATACGTCTTTAAACATGAATCTTACGCAACTGCCATCAATAACCTTAAAGTCTGAGGTATCCATTGCGCGTCAAGATCTGCGGTATAACATCACTAAAGGATGCCCAAGCAGCCATCCTCTCGGGTGCAGATGCCCTCGGCTTTGTCTTTTACGAACAATCACCTCGCTATATCACCCCTGAAGATGCCAAAGCCATTATCTCTGAGTTGCCCCCGTTTATTGAGAAGGTAGGTCTCTTTGTCAATGAAGATGCCCAGAGTATCAACACGATAGCAAAGCAATCCGGTATCACACTTATCCAACTGCATTTTGATGTCACAGACGAGTTATGTGATGCACTTGAATACCCCTATATTAAAGTCATCCGTGCTCAATCCGCACAAGACCTTCTAAAAGACAAAGAGCGTTACCGACTTGTTGATGCTTACTGTGAAGCCTATGGCGGCATGGGAAAACGTTTGAACCTTGAGTGGTTTGAGGGCATCGACTGTTCAAAGATCATCTTGGCCGGCGGATTAACCCCTGAAAATGTCGGTGAATGTCTAAAATACGGGTTCTACGCACTTGATGTCAGCTCCGGTGTCGAACGCTCAAAAGGTGTTAAAGACAGACAAAAAATGGCTGACTTTGTTAAAGCGGCTAAATGCTAAGCAAACTTGATACGGCCCTTAGCCAAAAAGGTATCAGCCGTGATCGTTTTTACAAGGCACTTAGCAAGTTCGGTGAACCTGATTTTTTGATTGAACTGCTTCGGGCACAAGGCCTTCCCCTCTATGAACACCAGGGCAAATATATTTACAAAACGGCTATACAGCCACTTTCACATGGAAAGTTCTGTATTATGGATATCGAGACAAACGGTTCAAAACCGGCACGCGGCGACACTATTATAGAAGTTGGTGCCGTTATCTACCAAGACGGTCATATCATCGATGAGTTTGAGTCCTTTGTTCAATGTGACAATATCCCTGTCAATATCCAGGAACTTACCGGAATAACTCTAGAGGATACTGTCAATGCCCCTTCTTTGAAAGAAGTCATGTACAAGTTTAAAACCTTTCTTGGTGATGCCGTCTTTGTCGCACATGATGTTAAATTTGATTATAAGTTTACTTCTGCGATGCTCGAACGTGTCGGGCTTGAACCTCTTGCCAACCGAAAGCTATGCACCTTTGAGCTGGCTCAGCGTACGCTTAAGTTTGAACGCTACGGTTTAAAACATCTTAATGAGATGATGCATCTGCACCAGGAAGCAGATCATCACCGAGCCCTTTCAGATGCGATTACAGCCCTTGAACTATTTAAAAAATGTCTGCAGCAACTGCCCAAAAAGGTTCAAAGTGTGGAAGACCTTATCCGTTTTTCAAACGAAGCACCACGATTACGAAAAGCAAAAAAAGAAGATATAAGTTAGAAAGAAAAGCCTAAAAGGCTTTATTGAAAGTATCGAGCTATTCCGTAAATGCTCCGTGTGATGTGAGACGTGCATAAC
Organism: Sulfurimonadaceae bacterium; assembly: GCA_041572615.1. GTDB lineage: Bacteria > Campylobacterota > Campylobacteria > Campylobacterales > Sulfurimonadaceae. Next base: position 5,069 of record JBFFSC010000036.1, on the reverse strand, counting down.
GTTTTTCAAGACGTTCTTCATTACTCATCTGCTGCATCTGTTCAACAGCATTCAAAAAGTAGTCTCCCAATGCTCTCGCAGCACCTTCTTTGTCACGGTGAGCACCGATCAAAGGCTCATCGATGACGTCATCTACCAGGTCAAGTTCTTTTAGGTCCCTGCTTGTGATTTTCAGGGCCTTCGTCGCTGCTTCTGCCTTCGCCGGATCGTTCCATAGAATTGCCGAGCACCCTTCAGGTGAGATGACAGAAAATACAGAATAACGCATCATTGCAAGCTTGTCAGCGACACCGATCGCAAGTGCACCGCCTGAACCGCCTTCGCCAATGACAATAGATACCGTCGTCGTATTCAGTTCAGCCAGTTCAAGAAGATTTCTTGCGATTGCTTCAGACTGGTTTCGCTCTTCTGCTCCCAGACCCGGATAGGCGCCCGGAGTGTCAATAAGCATCAAGACAGGAATACCGAATTTCTCCGCCATTTTTGCCGCACGCAATGCCTTTCTGTACCCTTCCGGATTTGGCATACCGAAGTTACGCTTGAGCTTGTTCTTCGTACCACGCCCTTTTTGTTCGCCAATAAGCATCGTTCTCTGTGTTCCGATGTAACCCAGATAGCAGATTATTGCATTATCATCTGAGAAATGACGGTCGCCATGGATCTCATAATGGTCTCTCATCAGTAGATTGACATAGTCAAGCGCATAAGGACGGTCCTGATGACGTGCAAGCTGTAGTTCTTGAAAAGGGGTGAGATTAGAATAGGTCTTTTTGACCTCTTTGTCTAAATCTTTTTTCAATATCTCTGCAGCGTGTTCGTCATGACGCACCTCTGCTGAGATGATGTCTTCTTGGATCTGCTTGATTTTTTGTTCAAAATCTAGATAAGTAGCCAAAGAAGTCCTTTAGATTTTTTTGAAGATTACAACACCATTCGTACCGCCGAAGCCAAATGAGTTGCTCATCACGACATTAAGATCTGCTTTACGTGCTTCATTAGGAACGATATCAAGGTCACAGTTTTCATCCGGGTTTTGATAGTTGATCGTCGGAGGAATAATACCGTCACGCATTGCCATAATAGAGACAACCGCTTCTATACCACCGGCTGCACCAAGACAGTGACCTGTTTGACCTTTTGTCGAACTTACCGGAGGACAGTTCTCTTTTCCGCCGAAAGCCTCTTTCAGAGCAGCTGTTTCATTTTTATCATTGGTCGGTGTTGAAGTTCCGTGGGCGTTTACATAGTCTACCTTCGGATTACCCGCCATGCTTAATGCTGCATTCATCGCACGCAATGGACCTTCAAGGCTTGGTGAAGTAATATGACTTGCATCACCGCTCTCCCCAAAACCGATCAGTTCAGCGTATATCTTTGCGCCACGTGCTTTTGCAGACTCATACTCTTCAAGTACCAATGCTGCTGCACCTTCACCCATGACAAAACCATCACGTTCTGCATCAAATGGACGAGAAGCCGTTTGCGGATCATCATTACGTGTAGAGAGTGCTTTCATTGAAGCGAAACCACCGATACCTACACCTGTGATAGCCGACTCTGCCGCAACGACAAGCATCTGATCTGCTCCGTTACATATAATCGTTTTCGCTGCTTCAGAAACCCCGTGAGTACCTGCCGCACATGCCGTAACGCATGAAAGGTTTGGTCCTTTGATCCCGTGCTCGATTGTAACAAAACCGCCAAGCATATTGACCAATGCCGATGGGATGAAAAATGGAGAGATACGACGTGGACCACGTTCATGAAGGACGATCGAGTTTTTCTCGATTGCCGGCAGTCCACCGATACCTGATGCCGCAGAGATTCCGAAACGATCTTTATTAAAGTCCTCAGCAAAAGCAGCATCACCCATAGCTTCTTGTGCCGCTTTAAGTCCAAGATGGATAAAACGGTCTGCTTTTTTCACCTCTTTAGCCGCCATAACAGTTGATGGATCGAAGTCTTTGACTTCACCAGCTATATTGACACTTTGACCTTCAGTATCAAAAAGTGTAATCTTCTCAATTCCGCACTTTCCTTCGCAGATAGCTTTGAATGCACTCTCTTTATCATTACCGACCGCATTAATCATGCCAATACCAGTTACTACAACTCTTCTCACATCTACTCCTAGGAATATGTTCTTATATTTTGACTGTCATAAATAAAAATATAAAAACAAATTGTTGATTTTTTGTTTGTTTTAGAAAAGCAAATGCTTTCCTAAAACTTAGTGTAGAAAGCTCTACTTATTTGCTTTCGATATAGTCGACTACGTCTTTGACAGTTTGAATTTTCTCTGCTTCGTCATCAGGGATTTCGATGTCGAATTTTTCTTCAAGTGCCATTACAAGTTCAACAACATCAAGGCTGTCAGCGCCAAGATCTTCAACGAATTTCGCATCTTCTTTTACTTCATCCGCGCTTACGCTTAGTTGTTCAACTACTACTTCTTTGATATCGTCTAAAAGTGCCATTAGAGCTCCTAACTATTATTTTATGACGGGAATTATAACACAATTAACTTAAACAGTTAAACAATGTGTAGAAAATTTATTTAAAAATGAATTAATCAAGAACGGGGGAATTATCAGAGAAGAAATGGCCTTTACGCCATGTTCATCCCGCCGTTTACTTTCAGTACTTCACCCGTAATATATGAAGAGTGATCACTTAATAGAAAAGCTGTTGCTTCGGCTACTTCACGTGCATCTCCAAAACGTCCCATTGGAATCTTTGACGTAAATGACTCCTTGATTTCATCACTGAGTTCATCAGTCATATCTGTCGCGATGAAACCCGGAGTAATCGTATTGTAACGGATGCCCGATGTTGCCGCCTCGATGGCAAATGATTTAGTCATGGCAATGACCCCGCCCTTTGATGCAGAGTAGTTTGTCTGGCCGGCATTACCTGTCTCACCGACAATTGAAGCAATGTTTACAACAGCACCAAATTTCTTTTTACGCGCCCCTTTAAAGAATTCTCTACACCCTGTAAATACGGAAGTAAGGTTGGCATTGATGACTGACATAAAGTCTTCATTCTTCATACGCAGTGCCAGTTTGTCATTCGTAATACCTGCATTATTTACAAGATAAGCCAATTCACCATCCGTTGAGATGACTGTCTTCATTCCTTCAACAAAAGCGTTTTCGTCACTAACATCAAAACCGATCACCTCAGCCTCACCACCAGCCGCAGTAATAGCATCTTTAACGGCATTGGCTTCCGCCTCGCCTGAACGGTAGTTAATCCATACTTTCAAACCGAAACCTGCAAGACTTTTTGCAATCTCTGCACCGATACCACGGCTTGCACCTGTGACTAAAACATTTTTACCTGTAAACTTCATCTAACTTCCTTATATTATTATTGTCAAAAAGTGCACCTACTGCGCACGGGTTCAATGTTGTATTTATATTAACGCATGATCCATTTCGGACGGTATCTCCAGGTCCATCAGTGTCAAAACCGTCGGCGCGATATTGTTCAATCCACCCGTTTCGACCTTATTTACACCAGGAGCTGCAACAAAGCACCATACTTTACCTACCGTATGATTGGTCAGCACTTTACCCTCAATGTCTTTCATCTCTTCACAGTTACCATGATCAGAAGTAAGCACGACAGCATAATCATTTTCTTTGGCTTTGTCAAAGATAAGACCTAATTCCCGGTCCACTGCTTCAACCGCTTTGATCGATGCCTCATAATTACCTGTATGTCCGACCATGTCGCCATTGGCAAAGTTGACGACGATAAAGTCTATATCCTCATCCATTGCTTTACGCACTGCCTCTCCAACTTCCGGTGCACTCATCTCCGGCTTTTCGTCATAGGTCTTTACCTTGGGACTTGGGATAAGTACACGTGTCTCGTTCAGGAACGGCTCATCCACACCACCGTTGAGAAAGAAAGTAACATGTGCATACTTCTCTGTCTCAGCCGTATGCAACTGGTTCAGACCGGCTTTGGAGATCACTTCAGCCAAGGTGTTTTTAGGCGCATCTTTTGGAAAAAGCACCGGATAACTGAAACTCTTGTTGTACTCTGTCATCGTGGCGATGTGCAGGCCCGGGAATTCTCTTTCGAAACCGTCAAAGTTCTCATCACCCAAAGCCGTTGTGATCTCACGCACGCGGTCTGATCTGAAATTGACACAGATAAAGGCGTCACCTTTTTTCATACCTGGATACCCATCAAAAGCTGTCGGCACAATAAACTCATCCGTCTCCTCTTTGGCATACGAGGCATTGACATACTCCTGAGCAGACATTCCTGTTGAAGGCGTCGCATCCGCCATCACCCTGTAGCCCGGTTCGACTCTTTCCCATCTGTTATCTCTGTCCATCGTGTAAAAACGGCCGGCAATACTCGCAATTGAGATATTCTCATTACAGATCATTTCAATCTGGTCTATATACGTGTTTGCCGATGTCGGTGACACATCACGTCCGTCAGTGACAAGATGCAGATAGACACGTTTTCCTTCCGATTCGGCAATCTTTGCCATACCGATAAAATGATCAATATGCGAATGCACACCGCCATCACTCAGAAGGCCCATGATATGTAAAGTATCACTTGATGCCATCGTCTTCTTCAGAACCGGATTGTCTTTAAGGGTGTTCTCCTGCAGTGCCAGTGATATCTTGACGAGGTCCTGATACAGGACACGTCCGCTTCCTATGGAGAGGTGCCCTACTTCAGAGTTCCCCATCTGACCTTCAGGAAGACCTACACTTAAACCGTATGTATCGATCAAAGCATGCGGTACTTCTTGAAAAAGTCTGTCATACGTAGGTTTGCTTGCCTTATAAAAAGCATTATGTTCCGTACGTTCACAATAACCAATGCCGTCTGTGATAATGAGTATCGCTTTTTTTGCCAATATATTACCTTTGCCGAGTCGAGAAAAAGACTCCAATATAACTTTTATAAATGTATTAGCGCGATTATACTAAAATGTCACTTTTATTTTCATAATACGGATTTCATATGCTTTACTGGCTTTACCGACATCTCGATATCAATCTCTTTCAATACATCAGTGTCCGCGCTGGTTT
>JBFFSC010000035.1:0-13619 GCA_041572615.1 Sulfurimonadaceae bacterium | reverse complement strand
TAGAAGGTGAAAAAGCTTCCCAAGAGAAAAGCTTTGCGAACAAAGAAGAAGAGTTCTCAACTGCCTTGGCTCAGGAAAAAGAGCGTCAATATGAACGTGATGCCACCATTGCCAGACTTGAAACCCAGCTACAGGACGCAGAGAAAGAGTGCCAAAAAGAGAAAGAAAAACTGACACAGAGTGATGCTGTCATTCAAAGCATTCAGAGTCTCAACACTTCTCTTGAATCTTCCATCCAGAAACAAGATGAGTTTCAATTACAGTTTGACCAGCTTAGCACGGATACCCAGGATATTAAAAACGTCCTTGCTGTCATCAGCGATATCGCTGATCAGACAAATCTACTCGCATTGAACGCAGCGATCGAAGCTGCACGGGCGGGCGAACATGGACGCGGCTTTGCCGTTGTCGCTGATGAAGTACGTAAACTTGCCGACAAGACTCAAAAAAGCCTCTCTGACATCCATACTTCCATATCCATTATCATCCAGGCTATCATGCAAGCAGCTGATACGGCAAAATCCAACCAGGAAGAGATGCAGTTTATCATTGACAAAGCTGTAGAGATAGAGGGGCTTTTAGGTCATAAACGCATCTAACCTACTTTAGCGATAAAATCACCCTTTTTCTCAAACCAGAAACGGTTCCAGCCATTAAGATATTCATAGGCCAATTGATAACCGTGAGACTCTAAAATCGCATTGACGATATAAAGTCCCAGACCAAAACTATGCACCGCCTTATGCGACTTGGTAAAGGGCTCCGTATAATATGAAAGCGGCTCAGTCAAGCCCTTTCCATAGTTTTCAAACAGAAGCTTTCCCTCCCGCGCTGTAATGATGACTTTTCTGTCATCTGAATATTTGATGGCATTGTCTATCATGTTTTTGATTGCCGTCGCAAAGAGTTTAAAGTCGACCGTGAACATCAGCTCATTATTGATATCAAGTGTATAGTTCTCTTCTTCAAAAAAGCCCATATCAATCGCTTCAGCAATAATATCCACTGCCCTGTACTCTTCAACATTAGTCTGTTCGAACCCGGAGGCGATCTGCTCGATCAAGGCCATCTCGTTGATCAGGCTTTCCATCCGGATAAAAACATTCAGCAGACGTGTCTTGTATTTTGTATCTTCAAGCATCTCAACTGAAAACCGTCCTTTGGTAATCGGTGTCTTAAGTTCATGCATGATATTACGCAGGAAAAGATTACGTGATTCAATCAGTGCATTAATTTTTTTCGCTGCATTGTCAAATTCGTTTGAGACCTCCGATATCTCGTCTTTACCCTCTACTTTAAAAGAGACCTGTAAGTCACCCTCAGCAAACCTTTTAATCTTTGTACGCAGTTTTTGCAGCGGATAGAAGCTTCTGAGGATATAGAAAAATGAAAAGAGGATGATCCATACGATCGTCAGATATGCATACAACAGGTTACCCATATGATAGGGTTCAAGACCTCGGGCTTCCAAAAGCAAGGAGGTATCGAGTGTATTAAGGTGGAAATAGATCGTCTCCTTGTATATCATCATCTCGATCGAACTCTCTCGTAAGAGCGCCGGAAAAAGAAGTATCTTCTTCGAACGGTCTTCAAGTTCCTTTGGCGTTTCAAAGGTCTCTTTCAACACACGTTCTGCATCCGCAAAAATCTTTTCACGCAGATCAATATCATGAATACTGTAAAGTTGATAAAGCTCCAGATTCGCTTCCAAAACAGCAGGTGGGCTCTTTCTTTCAAGGGCATCATTATAGATTTGGCGGATAAGTTCATTTTTCGAGAATATGTTTGATAGATATTGCTGGCGGTTTAACTTGTAAAACTCCCAGACCGTGTAACTGACCGTACTCAATGTGACAATCAGTGCAATCAAAACGGTAATGAGTATGGAGTATCTAGGCAATCACTTTTCTTTCATCCCTGAGGGGTCATTTTAGGAGCTTGTAACCGATCCCGCGGATAGACTCGATCAACGATTTGTCGCCGATCTTGTTACGAATACGTCCCACCATGACATCAATGCTTTTGTTTGAACTCTCTTCGTTGATAGCAGAGACATTGTGGATAAGATCTTCTCTGGAGATCACAAAGCCCTGTTTTTTAATCATAAATGCCAATATCCCGTATTCGGCATTGGTCAAATCAAGCAGCTTGTTTTTATATTTTATCTCCATAGCTTCAGCATCCAAAACAAAATCAGAGTGTTCCGGTTCTATCTCACTATCGACATTTTCATATCTTCGAAGGACGGAATGAATACGCGCTTCAAGTTCACGGGGATCATACGGTTTCGGGAGGTAATCATCTGCACCCAACTCCAAAGCTGTCACCTTGTCTTTGATATCTGATCGTGCCGATGAGATAATGATGGGAATATTCTGTTTCGCACGTACCTCGGCACACACTTCCAGACCATCCATCCCCGGAAGTGTCAAATCCAAGATGACCAGATCGAACTTCTCAAGTTTGAGACGGCTCAAGGCCTTGAACGGGTCCTCTTCCGTCTCAATGCTCATACCAAGGTCCACAAGGTATTCACTTAAGACCTCGGCTAATTCATAATCATCTTCTATCATCAATATTTTTATCATAGGATTATTGTATCAAAAAATATCAAATAGTGAAGTACGATTTTCCCTTCGTCACCCGTCTGACTCTTTTAAACGATCAGAAGCGTGACTCTGTACGCGATGAATGCCAGGACATAGGCCACCACTGTTGTCAAGGCAAAGAGGTAAAAAAAGTACTTAATACCACCGGCCTCTTTGGTAAAGACAACGGATGCCGCCAGACATGGAAGATATATCATAATAACGACGACAAAGGCGACAGCTGCCGGAAATGAGATGTTCTTAGAGATGGCGTTCATCAAACCGGAACTCTCTGCATCCACTTCATCCCCCAGGGCATACAAGACACCCAAAGTTGAGACAACGACCTCTTTGGCTGCCAGACCGGTCTGTAGTGCGACCGCCATCTTCCAGTCAAATCCCAGTGGCGTAAAGACCGGTTCGATAAACTTACCGATGCGGCCAAGGTAACTCTGCGCCAACAAGGCTTCACTCAACTGATTTTCCAACACAGCAATCTTTTCATCACTGGCGACCTCTATTTTAGCCGTGAACTCCTCTTCCAATGCTTCATTATGCGGGTAATTACTAAGAAACCACACCAACATGGAAGCAGCTGCAATAAAGGTACCCGCTTTTTTAAGGTACATCCAGGTTTTTGTCTTTACCGTGTGCCAGACAAGCTTAGTCGACGGCAGTCTGTATTTTGGCATCTCCATGACAAAGGGTTCATCCAGACCTTTAAAGGCTGTCATACGTAGTACTTTGGCTGCGATCAGACCGATAAGGGCTCCTGAGATGTAGATGGCAAAGAGGATATTTCCGGCCTGTGACTGAGAGAAGAAGGCTCCTGCAAAGAGAACATATACAGGCAGACGAGCCCCGCACGACATGAAGCCTATGATAAACAGCGTCAACAACCTGTCCCTGTCATTTTTAAGGACACGTGCAGACATATACGCCGGTATAGAGCATCCAAACCCTGTCACAAGCGGGATAAAAGACTGCCCGTGCAGTCCAAAACGATGGAAAAAGCCATCAAGCAGGAATGCGACACGTGACATGTACCCCGTACTCTCAAGCAGGGAGATCCCGATAAAAAGGATCACAATATTAGGTACAAAGAGGATGACAGCACCCACACCGGCAATAATCCCGTCTACAATAAGCGAACGGATATCATCATTTGAGATCGTAGCACCAACCACGTCACCAAACCAGCTAAAAAAGCCGTCTATCCAGTCCATAGGGATAGAACCTATCTCGAAAGTCAGCTGAAAAAGACCCCACATAAAAAACAGGAATATAGGGATGCCGAAGACCGGATGTATCAATACCTTGTCGATCTTCTCCGTCATCGTAAGCTCGATATTTTCCGGCTTGGTGATCTGAACGGTCTCGGTGATTATCCCCCGGTTAAAGGCCATGTACTCTTCAGCAAAGACCTCTTTGACATCCTGGGTATCATGATGCAGTTCAATATGTTTTGCTGCTTCGACTAAAATAAGCTGAAGTTCCGTCCAGATAGGATTGTCATGCAGGGTCCTGTAAGTCTTTTTCTCATTTTGCAGCAGGTTTATCGCTATGTTTCTGTTAGAGATATTGGCTTTGAACTTATGGGTATCAAGGTACTCTGTAATCGTCGTGATCTCTTCTTCCAGGGCCTCGGAGAAAATAAGCTTCTGCTCCTGGTGAGAAGCTTTATGTGTCTTGATCGCAAGATAGAGCATCTCTTCAAGCCCTGTCTGAGCAACAGCAGAGACTTTTGCAGCCGGCAGACCGGTCAACTCGGTAAAGTAACGTTCATTGATCTCAATGCCTTCAGCCTCTGCCTCATCCATCATGTTCATCGCTACGACTATCTTTTTGGACATTGTCATCAACTCTGCGGTAAGCTGGAGATTCTTTTCCAGATTCGTCGCGTCTACAACATTCAAAATCAGATCATAATCTTCATTGCAGAGGTAATCATGCGTTACACGCTCTTCAATAGAGTAATCCGTAAACGCGTATGTACCCGGAAGGTCGATAACGGTAAAAGAGTACTCCTGAAACTCAAAATGCACTTCTGACTTCTCAACGGTTACACCCGTAAAGTTCCCCACATGCAGATGGGCATTTGAAATCGAGTTGATAAGCATCGACTTACCAACATTCGGCTGCCCGACCAGGGCTATTTTAATCTTATTCATGATCTTCAATCTCTATCAATTCTGCTTCTTCTTTTCGAAGCGCTATTCTCATCTTCCCGACTTTGACTTCAATCGTGCTCTTTGTCGGTGAATACTCCAAAAGTTCCACAACAACCCCTTTCATCATACCAAAAGAGATCAGACGCTGTTTTAAGGGTCCAGTCGCATATATCTTTGCGACTTTACAACTTGATCCCTTGTCACACTGCGTTAATTTTTTCATGTTTGCTTCTTGAATCACTTTATTTTCCATAATGATAATAAAAATCATTTTAAAGTTGGATAAATTTTTACTACTATCAACGCAATTATATTACTTTATTTATTATAGGATTCAGAAAATCATGATTTTTATAGGTTAAGGGACGGCACAAACATGATGTTTGTGCTTAAAGAATTACACTTTGAACTTGTCCATATTAAGATCAAGCTTCTCAGTCATAGAGCTTAGATGTTCAGCTGCTGCTGCGATCTCTTCGACACTTCTCGCATTGGATTCGACAATGCTGTTGATATCCATGATCTCATTGGCAATCGTATCGACCATCGTACCTGTCTCCTGGAAGTCGTTCACTGTCTTCTCACTGACACGGGTTGCGTCCTGCATAATCTCAACCGTCGTCGTGATCTTGACTTCAACCTCGGATGAGATATCGGCAAGTTCCTGGATGTTCTTCGAGTTCTTGTTCATCTGCTCACCCGCATCCATGATGGCTTGGACGATAACATTGATCGTAGCCTGGATCTCGACCAGGCTTTTTTGTGTACGTTCCGCCAGTTTTCTGACCTCATCGGCAACAACCGCGAATCCCCTTCCGTGCTCACCAGCTCTGGCTGCTTCGATCGCTGCATTAAGTGCAAGAAGATTGGTCTGATCTGCAATGTCCGAGATCACTGTCAAGACGTCTTTAACCTGATCAGCATCTGCACTTAACTGCTCAATCTTATTTGCCATCTCCGCTTCCACTTCAGCTGTCGTCTGTACTTCGGCCGTCAGTTTCGTGATCTCACGGGTAACCTCATCCAGATTGTCACTCGCCAAAAGGATATTCTTCTTACTATCACCGGCATCAGTGACGGACACCGTAATCTCGGATGTGATCTCTTTCGCTTTGTCTGTTGCCTTATTGACAATTGTTGTCACCTCTTCGACTTTCTTACCAACCGATAAGGCTGTTGACGAAAGTTCCTGAGAGATCGAAGCATTTTCCATTGATGAGCGTTTGTTCTCAGTAATAAACTCTTTAATGATTTCCATTACATTAAAAACATTTTTCGCAATCATCGCGATCTCATTACTCCCATTTATCTCAAGCTTTTCTCTAAAATTGAGCTGTGCGACAACGTTAAGGTAGGTATTAATCTTATGAATACCATTAAGCAGCATGTTGATAATCCCTGCCGCCAAAAGTGCGACGACGATAACACTTACAGACAGGAGCATGTTCATCCTGGCCATTTTTTTTGTTGACTCGTTAATCATTGCCGCTATCTCACTGGATTCCTGTTTATGCGTAGTGATCCATTTATTTATGGCATTGGTAAGTTTTTCAGCATAAGGGTCAAGTTCAAGCATCAGCTTATTCCCTTCACTTGGTCCCTTGTCGACATAAACATTCGCCATTTTAACGCCCATCTCATAAAAAGACTTCAACTCTTTTTTATATTCCTGAAGCCCGGATACCATCTCTGTCTCATTCAAAGCAGCATGCATACGGATCAAACGGTCCAGATCTTCATTGGCTTTGTCAAAATGTTTTTTTGCCTCATCAAAACCATCGTCAAACCCTTCAGCTCCACGAGTTGCCGAAACATCAGTCAACCACTGCTGGACCTGTACAACATTAAGCTGTAAGCTAAGGAAGTCAAAGGTATTGGGCAGTACCTCCTCCATCTGTTTATCTGTATGATCGCTGAGCGTGTTAAGACCGCTTTGATTCATCGCCGTACTTAAGAGCATCACCGCCACGACCATGGCTGCCACCCCAATGAGTATGTTCTTGATCTTTATGTTGTATATCCAGTTCATTCTCTATCCCACCTCTTGAAATACATTAGTTTTACTTATGGTATCACACTTTTTATCACAAAAACAACTATTCTTAAAAATAATAGTTAAAACGGGCCAGGATACGATCATATCCTATGTCATTGACCCCACTGTGTTCTTTATCCTGAACATCGGCATAACTCACTTCCAAGTCCGTATTTTCGGCAAAAGCATAAGCCAAGATAAGATCATGCTCTTCAACTTTTGATGAGTCTGCTGTTGTCTGGGTGTTCCCATTAAACTTTCCATACGCATAAGCGAGGCCAAGGCCATCCAGCACTATCTTGCTGAAATCAAGTTCAATGCCAAAGACATAAGCTTCTCCGTCATTCATACCATCGATAGTCCACTCCTCCATTGAAGTGAAGTATGGGCCGCCACCGTAGCCAAGAATCATGCTTTTGCCTTCTGCTGCATTGACGACATTAAAAGCAGCGCCCAGGTTCACCCCTTCATATCCCAATGCAAGAAGACCACCGTATACATCACCCTCTATTGCCGATGCTGATTTCTCACTGTAGTTTGAATACTGTATACCTGCTTCTACTGCCAAAGCACTCTTATATTCGACACCGTACATCGCTTCAGTATAAAGAACTCCTGCTGTCTTGTCAAAATCATAATACCAGGCCTGAAGCTCGATATTCTCTATACTCCCATTCATCACACCCGCAAGAAAGACACCTTTGATCGCATTGCCGTCGGTATCTACACCGCCGGGCATATCTTTGAATTTCGAAATATCATCACCTGAGTCATATCCAGCCCATCTGTTGATATAGCCTGCTACAATAACCGTGTCTTGTATACCACCATATCCGGCCATAATGGCTTCAAAAGTATTGGGAAGCAAACGGATATCATCCCTGTCATTCAACGGTGTATCCAGTTTCTGACGCCCTATGCGCAGATCAAAGTTTTGATACCCGTAATTGACATAGGCTTCACCCAGATAAGCAAATGAGTTCCCATCAGCACCAAAGAAGTCTCCGTTAAGCTCACCCTTGTCCTTGTCTCCACTGAGATCATTGATCTTTTGCGAGACAAAGGCAGCCGCAGCCAAAGAGAGATTCTTGAACTTTGCTGTCTCGTACTTCAACTGACCCCCAATCGATGTCCCATATGTGTCTGCAGTACCAGTAGCATGATTATCCTGATCAATATAGGCAAGACGTATATTCCCCTCTATCTTCCCCTCGGCAAAAGCTCCATCAATTGAATCCGCTTCTTTATACTCCTGTATCTCACACAGGTTTTTCTCTGTACAGCGATAATCACTCAGTGCAAAAACCGGCATGATAGCTAATGCACCCAATAGACTTCCTCTTATGACCTTCATAAACAACCCCTTCTATTAACATTTAAAATGATAATGAATATCATTTTAAAATGCAATTAATCACTAATCTATTATGACACAAAAATGATATTTTGCTATAATTCAACTTTTTTAAAGGACCCCAATGCAGTTTCTATACAGCCCTAAAAGCCATTTCAACCTTGCCAACCTGATTACAATGGGAAACATCACATTTGGCTTGATGGCCGTTTACTTTATCACGCAGCAGAACTTCTTTCTTGCTGTTGTACTGGCATGGATGGGAGGAGCCTTTGACATCTTTGACGGGAAAGTCGCACGTAAATATAAGCTTTCAAACGAATTTGGAATCCAGCTTGACTCTTTTGCCGATTTCCTTACCTTCGTATTAATGCCGACATTTTTGATCTTTGAAGCCGTCTTTTCGACTGAAGGTACTATCATCAAAATCTTGGCAGGTATTGGTTCAATCTACTATGTCATCTCAGGTCTTCGCCGTCTTATCCAGTTCAATATTGCAGCTGATCCGGGTGAAGCGGAAAAATTCTTTACAGGTGTGCCTACTCCACTGGGTGCCATTCTCTTATGGCTGGTCTTCCTGGCCAACGTCTATCTCTTCCTTCCTGCCTTGGGTGTATTGGCCCTTGTGCTTATCATCGGGTATCTTCTAAATTCCAGTGTCAAAGTTCCTCACCCTTAGCCTTTTGCTTCTTTGCTCCCTCTGGGCAGAGACAAAATCATATCAGAGCTTTTATGAGCAAAAACTACAGGAGTTCTCACAGATGAATGCAAACGGACTTGTCTTTTTAGGTGATTCATTGACAATGCGTCATAACTGGTCCAACTTCAAGGCCTCCAATATGGGTATAGACGGAGATACGACAGCGGATCTTCTCTCCCGCCTTCACACCACCAAAAAAGCAGAGCATATTGTCCTCATGATCGGGGTGAACGATATCTTGAACCGCATACCCCTTAGAGAGATTCAAGATAACTACAGACGTATTCTCGAAAGCTTTTCCGACGATCAGAAGATTACGCTGCTATCCCTCTTACCGGTCATTGACGATAGAGGTACCAAAAGCATCAATCAAGACATCAGGACAATGAACCGCTGGATCAAGATGCAGGTCACCAGGGAGAAGCTCAACTATATAGATCTCTATCCACATTTTTTGGATGCAGCGAAACAGGGACTTAAAAGAGAGTTTACTACCGATGGGATACACCTGAGTGCCAAAGCCTACAAACTATGGGAAAAACTCTTAAAAGAAGAACTCTAAAAGTATTATCTATTTACGACATGTTTGAGTGGATAACAAAGAAAGAATATTTCTGATCAGCAGCTGCCGATCAGAATAAAAAAAAGGTCGACCTAACCCAGTTTGGATGTGATAGTCTCTTGTACGACTTCGATATCCTGCGTTCCGTCTACACGGATATATTGCAAGTCCTCAATGTTTGAAGCCTGTGCCTGATAATAGTCTACAAGCGGCTGGGTCTGATCATGATACACTTTTAGACGATCAAGGACCACTTCTTCTTTATCATCCGCACGTTGGATCAGCTCTTCTCCTGTCTCATCATCTTTGCCTTCCACTTTAGGCGGGTTGTAGACGATATGATACGTACGACCTGAGTCCTGGTGAACACGACGGCCTGACATACGCTTGACGATCTCTTCATCAGGAACATCGATCTCAATACAGGCATCGATTTCGATGCCTGCCGCTGTTACAGCCTCTGCCTGAGGGATAGTACGCGGGAAGCCGTCTAGCAAGAACCCGTTTTTACAGTCATCTTCGGCAATACGGTCTTTCACCAGACCGATAATGATCTCATCCGTGACAAGTTTGCCTGCATCCATAAACTCTTTTGCCATCTTTCCCATCTCTGTACCGGCTTTGATCGCTGCACGGAGCATATCACCTGTAGATATCTGGGGAATGTCATATTTTTTCGTAAGAAACTGGGCTTGAGTACCTTTACCTGCGCCTGGCGCGCCAAGAAGAATAATTTTCATATTTTGAATCCTGAAATTTTAATGCTGGAATTATAGCTTAATTACAAAAAGTAAAGATTAGTCTTCATCCTTTTTAAACCGACACTCCCCGATCGTAATAACCTTCCCTTTTTTACATTCACTTTCCACATAAGCAAAGGTATCCTCCGCAGGAATATCGGGAAACTCATCTTTAATCAATCTCAAGACCTCTTTTTCCGAGACCTTGGACCACGTCTTCTCGTAATAGAACTGTGTCAGAAACTTCATAATAAAACCTTTGTGAAACTATAGCGCGCAGCTATCATCGCTCATCGAATGAAAAATTAACGAAGTATAGAAGTATTTTTCATCTGAAGATGTCCTGTACTCATACGCCAGCTTGTCTGAAAGGCGCTCGATCATCTTCATCCCGATGTAAGAAGAGAATAGCGGGATGTCTTTTTTACTGCCTATCTCATTCGTGATCGCTATCTCATTGGGTTTTGCCCGGACATATATCGTTGTGTTCTCTTTCGTGTGGATAAAGATATTTTCAAAGACTGCCTGCAGTACCTTCTGCATCGCATCCTTATACGTATGGATGACAAAACTCTCTTCCCACTGTGAATCGACATTGACACTTTTCTTTCGCAAGATCGGCTCAAACGCATCTTGCATCATCTTACAGTTATCTTCCATATTGACATCTTCGCGCGGCAACTGCATATCCCATTCGATAGACTTTAGGAAAAGAAGTTCTTTGAGTTTTGAAGTGATGCGTGCAATATCTCCCTGACTCTCTAGGACAAAAGCTTTCTTATCCATACTCTCATCTTTCTCAAAAAGAGCCAGACGTGCTTTTAATACAGCGATCGGTGATTTCAGTTCATGTGCCGCTTCTTTAAAAAGCTCTTGGCGCTGTTCACAAAGGTTCTCATTTTTCGTGATCAGTGACAAGATAGCGTTACGCAGGTTCTTTACCTCATAAGTACCATTGCACACAGGCGTTGCATTCTTGTCTTCCTGATGTGAAGTACAAAAATCGACCAGACAATGCAGTGACCTGAACTGGGATCTAACATACACAAGAAAGGCACTTGCAAGAGTGATATAGATAATCATGAAAAGCGCAAAGGTACTTAAGGTGAAGTGAATCACTTTCTTGTTCAGGAGTTCACGGCTGCATGAGAGATACAAGTACTCTTTATCACCGAGTTTTTCATAGGTACTGATACGATCGGGCTCATCTTCTGGCAACTGGGACAGGGCTTCTATCTTCATATCATCAAAAAGCTTGCCGTATGCGTTCTTTTTGATCTCATCGGAAAAGAACTCCATCTCTTCATTATGCAGACCAAAATCAAGGTGTTCCCTGGCGATATCTGAAAGCATCAGTCCCAAGGCACCCTCGATATTCGCTTCGAGTTCTTTTTTATAACTGTACGAGATATAAGCAAGGGTGAAACTCATCGCCATCAGTGTACTTAAAAAGAAGAAGCGGACGATATTTGACTGCATACTAGATTTCAATGACATACCCTCGTGTTTTAATCGTCTTGATCAGATCTATTGGAAGTTTTTTTCGAATGTGCGCGATCGTGACCCTGATCGTACTTGAGGCGACCTCTTCAGGATGAAGATAAAGAGCATCAAGAAGTTCATCACCTGAAAGTATCTTGTTCCTGTTCTTCAGCAGATAGAAAAAGAGATCATTCTCTTTTTTGCTCAGATCGATACTCTCTCCCTCATAGGTGATCGTGTTGGTGACAAGGTCACACACCATCCCATCTACTTCAACGGTATTATGGACATTCTGCCGCCTTGAAAGGGCATAGATACGTGCGACAAGCTCATCATTGTCAAAAGGTTTTTCCAAATAATCATCCGCACCGACATTCAGACCATCGATCTTATCCGAGACCGTTCCGTAGGCAGAGACGACAATAACACCTGTCAGAGGATTCTTCTGTTTAATCTTGGCTACAAGTCCCAGTCCGACATCAAAGCCATCGATGTTCCTGTCCAATAAGACGACGTCATAGTCATAACGCTCAATGTATGCTTCTGCTTCAGCAATGTCATATACACAGTCTACTCTAAACTCCAAAGAGAGATAAGCGCTTACCAGTTTTGCAATGTCTTTGTCATCTTCCAACATCAATACCCGCATTAATCACCTTACAAGTTTAATCAAATAAAAAAGTCCGAACAGAAACGGCTGATGCACAAGATATATCAACAGGGAATGCCGTCCCAGCAAAGCCACCCTTCTGGTCAACAAGTTCTGCCTGAATTGCAGTCCAAATAGCTTTCTGTCCATTACAAACACACCAATAAGCACAACTCCGAACCAGGGTGTAAAACTGACAAGATCTACCGTATAGGCCGGAATACTCCAATGTGCGACACTGTAATTAAACAGCGGCTCAAGCGGAGAAAATCCCATCCAGTAGCTCACCATCAAAGCTATCCCGACAACGAGGGCTGTCCTTGGCACTCTTATGAAGGGAAGCACCGCTATCAAGGCAACAGCAATGAAGTGTATCACCCCGAAATAGATCCACTGCTGCGGAAAGACAAAGTAACTACCTCCTGATATTACCAGTGAGACCAGCAGAAGTCTCAACACCGTCTTTATCAGTTTATCATATCGTATACCATCGATATAGGCAAGGTAGGCACTCATTCCCACAGCGAGCAGAAACATCGAGAGAATGCCCCCCCGGAAGAGTATCCATTCGGTATCAATCGTCGTCTGATAAGAAGCATACCCAAAGAGTGCCAGATCAAACCCTATATGGAACAAGACCATAAGTACCACGGCCGTTCCCCGCAGGAGGTCCAGCTCGAAAAGTCGTTCAGATTTATTCATATAATATTGTACACAAATTAGTTATAATTGAGCTGACAACACCGGATAAACAAGGTATGTAATGAACAAAGAAATTTTAAAAAACTATACTATTTTATATGTCGAAGATGATGAAGAAGTACGCAAGGTCGCCGTCGAATATTTAAGCCGGATCTGTAAAAAAGTCTTTGAAGCTGAAAACGGTAAAGCCGCCTTGAACATCTGGAGGGATGAAAAACCCGATATTATCATCACTGATATCTCCATGCCAAAGATGAACGGTATCGATATGGCGCGCTATATCCGAAGCGAAGATCAGAAGACACCTATCATCGTCGCTACCGCCTACACCGATCAGGATTATCTGCTCAAGGCCGTCGAACTGCAACTCGTCAAATACATCGTCAAACCCATCACAAAAGACAAACTGATGGGGGCATTGGAGCTCTCTGTAGAACGTATGGAGGATAAGAGCAAGTTCTCCCTTCCGCTTTCAAAAGAGTGTGCCTATAATGCCTTTTCAAAAGAGATATTATGTAATGGAGAGTCCATCAAACTGACCAAGAATGAGCTTCTTTTCCTTGACCTTCTCGCCTTCAATACCTCCCGTGTCGTGAAGTACGAGGAGATCGAGGCACAGGTCTGGCCTTATGAGGG
>JBFFSC010000034.1:0-13668 GCA_041572615.1 Sulfurimonadaceae bacterium | reverse complement strand
GGCTCATCAGGGTCTTCTACGACATAAGCATAATAGGCACCTTCTTCATGCAGGACAGGATCGACCTTTTTGATGATACCGCCAAAGGTACCAAAGCGTATTGCCGGCCATCCGGGAACATGCAGTACAGGCCAGCCGTGAAACCTTATCCTTACGGGAAGCCCCTCTTTGATCAGAGGCATGTTGAAGTCCGATACCTTCAGCAGAAGTGAACTTGTCGTCACATCAGGCGAAAACTGGATAATGGGTTGGCCTTTTTTGATATAGGTGTTCTTGTCATTTTCCAGGATGCGCATCACATAGCCCTCTTTTTGTGAGAGAACGGATGATGTCTCGTATCGTGCGATCTCTGAGAGATGTTTTTCATAATCTCTTTTGAGGATGTTCAGACGTGTCTCAACGGAGAGCATACTGTTCTCAAGAGTTCTGATCTGATTCTCGATCTCTTCGAGGAACTGTCTTTTTTCCTGTTGGATGATCGAAAGGTGGCGTTTTTGCACTTTGATGTCGATCTCGATCTTATCGAATTTCGTCTTGGCACTGATGTAACGGTTTTCGGTTCTTTCATAATTCTTTCTAGACTCAATCTTTTGAAGATACAACTCCTCAATACGCTTAAAGTTGTTCAGTGCGACCTCGTAGTTTTTCTGTTCAGCTTTGTGTTTGAGCTGCAGGCTTTTTAACTGCTCTTGGGCCTGAATGTAGCGTTTGTCATAGAGTTCTGTACGGATGGCTTTCTGGTTCAGAAGGCTCGCATCTTTCTGTTTCAGTACGACCAACTCGTTTTCGATGTTCTGATGTTGCTGTTCAAAATCCTCTTTCATCTTGTAGACACGGGATTTGTACTCTTTATCGGGATCGATCATTTCAAAAAGTTTCATCCCTTTTTTGACATGTTCATTTTCCAGGACATGGAACTCGTCTATAAAACCGTCAATAGGAGCAGAGATATACTGCAAACGCTCTGTCGGATCATAGGCGATGACCGTTCCTTCCCCCTCAACGGTCTGACGCCAGGGTAAAAAAAGGATGGCGACAAAAACAAGGATCAGAATAAAGGTGAACCGTCCGATGCGATTGACAAAAGGATTCGTCTGTACAAGCTGCAGTGAATCAAACTCGAACTTATCCATGTTTCTTCTCCTCAAGTCCAGCAGAAAGCTTGTTGACTTTGTAAAGCCCTTCGATCATATCGTAAATATAATCAAGCTGTTTGGCAAACCCTTTTAAGGCATAGGTAATAGAGGTGACGACGATCTCTGCCGCGACGAATTCTCCCAGCGGAAGGCTGCCGTTGATGACAAGGTAACCCCCTATGATAAGGAACATACTGAAGATAAACCCTTCAGCGAAAAAGGTAAAGCCCAACTGTCTGATGATGATATGAAACAGTTTCTGTCTGGTCTGTGCATAGTTCCCTAAATAGGTATTGAAGGTTGAAAGGATCTCTTCTTTACTCTCTTGTCCTTCATTGATGTGCTGTAGAAAGTAGATCGTGTTATGTTTGGCATCGGAACGCTCCAACGCACACTGTGCTGCATTGTGTCCCAGAAAAAACAAGGTGATGATGTAAATGGAGAAAAAGAGAAGTCCTGCAGCAAAGAGGATAGGGTCAAAGGCGAGCAGTAAAAGAAGACTGACAACGATCTTCACGACGAGCCCCAGACCGTCAAGAAGAAGAATCGGAAAGAACTTCTGAATCGATGTGATATCAAAAAAATAGTTCATAAGTTTTCCGTGTTTGACCTTGGTATTACCGTCTTCATGCTTCAGACGGAGTGCCTTGGTCGCGACTTCAATGCCTGTCTTTAGAAACACTTTTTGTTGAAATTTTTCGACAATATACTCTTTAAGCAGTTGTAAAATGGTAATAAACACGAATAGGACAAGGACGATCGATCCCAGAACGATGATGGAGAGTGCAGCATGTGCCAAAACGCTGTTGATCACTATTGCTGAGGCAAGCGGAATGGACAAGACGAGGATCGCATCAATGATGGAGTAGTAAAAGAGATGAAAAATATTTTTTCGGTCCTCCTTGATGATCTTTTTGACATAATCAATTAGAATAGCATTCAACTTCATTATAAAGCCCTTGATGATGAGAACACTCTTTAAGAATGTCCTGTATATAGTGTAATGGATTTTAGTGTGTTTTAGTTACGTTACTCTTTAGCTTTTTAATACAACTTTGAATCTAATGAAAGAAAAAGAAAACGATAAACCCCTAAGTGAACTTTTTCAGTACAATCACATTTATTAATGTGGTTATTGTGTTGAGACTGAAATGTTCAAGCCATAAACTATTCAAGCACTTTTCTTTTTTATCTCTCCCTTTTTAGATATAGTTCATTTCATAGTTATTGATAGATGGCTAGAGTGAAGCAAGAAGAGGAAAAGTGTATGAATGTTGATGGAATGAAGATCTTGTCGATTAGTAAAAACAAAGAAGAGCTGTTACTGATAGAAGGCTATGCAAGGTCACTCTCTTTGGAATCTGAAGGTTTTCACGATCCAGATGAGGCATTTGCTTCTTCCAAGAATACAGCTTATGATCTGATCATTGTCGATTATGAGACCCCGCAGCCCAATGCTGTCGACTTCATAAAGTCTTTCAGGCAAAACATCAGCAGAACGGTTCCTATCATCATACTCTTAGCGACCGAAGAAGGGCAGGAAATACAGGTTAAAGCACTGCACGCAGGTGCACATGACTTCTTGATGAGACCTCTTCATACCTCGCTGTTTCAATCACGGGTGTTCAACACGCTTAAACTTAAAAAAGCGCAATCTCTTTTGGACGGAGAACTCTCTTTGCTTGAAGAAGAGGTGAAAAATGCCACAGAAGGACTCAAGCAGAATGAACACGAAGCTCTGAAGATGCTGGCTCTTGCTGCTGAATACAAGGAGCATGAATCAGGAGGGCACATCTTAAGAGTGTCACACTATTGCAAACTGCTGGCTAAGGCAACGGGTTTGAACGAGAAGATCCAGGATGTCATCTTTCATGCTTCTGCATTACATGACCTGGGTAAAGTGGGTGTATCACAGAATATCCTGTGTAAACCGAAAACGCTTGAAGAGGATGAGGTTGAGCTGATGAAGCATCATGCCCGTCTTGGATATGATCTTTTAAAATATGCCAAGAGCGAATATTTAAAAGCAGGTGCCGTTATATCGTACAGTCACCATGAGAGGTTTGACGGCAGCGGCTATCCGATAGGCCTCTCAGGTGATACTATTCCTCTGCCGGGTCGTATTGTCGCAATAGCGGATGCCTTTGACGCGATGACGACCAAAAGAGCCTATAAAGAGCAGGTGAGTATTGAAGACGCCTGCACGGTGCTCAAAGAGGAGAAAGGAAAGCATTTTGATCCAGACTTGGTCGATCTGTTTTTGCAGAACATGGACGAAGTAAGATCCATCATCAGCCGCTTTCCTGATGAGGCCTAATCAACGGTGATGAGATTTTTTTGTGAGAATCTTTGAGTAGAATATAAGACGGTTAAATCGATCAGATAGACAGGAAGGGATAATCATGAACTATATTTTTGGGATATTTAAATTTATTCGCAGGGTAGTAATAGGCATTTGGGACTTTTTTTTCCTATTCCTGGGTGTGCCTTATGAGGAGCAGGCAAAGCGAATGAACCTGGATGAAATGGAACCGACCTTATGGGGTCCGGAAAATGAAAAAACAACCCACCAGTTTTACAGAGCCAACAAAGTCAGTCGAGAGAGCAAAGAGGATTAAGCATGTGCTGTTTTGATCTATGCCTCCTCATGACAAACAGAAGTGAGTAGAAGATGTCTATGGGGAACATGCTGATCTGGATCGGCATCGCTTTGGTTGTCATCGGTGTCCTGTACAAGCTCGGCCTGCTGAACTGGTTCGGAAACCTTCCCGGTGATATCAAGTACGAGGGTGAGCATACGAAGGTCTATTTCCCTGTTGTTACGATGATCGTGATCTCTGTTCTCCTCTCCCTGCTCATTGCCATCATGAAACGATAGCATTTAGATAACACAGCTTGGTGAAAAGGTCGTATCATCCGTCTGTTGTGAGTAAAATAGTGCATTTAGGGTAGAAAAAAGGCTGTTTTTACACAGACAGGGTGCTTTTCCCTGAAATATTACCATCTTATAATAGTATATTTATTCATTTTGTGATATCTTTGTTGATAAGTAAAGGTTAGAGTAAAGCATGGAATTAGTTCAATCAATAGCAGGTCTTGACATACTTCCCTACAGGTTTGATGAAGCAAAAAACTGTTTTGTCTGTAGAGCGGTTGGAGGGTCAGACAGTATTATTTTCAAATCGATGATCAAGATCGTCACTCTCTTGGAAGAGAAGGGTATCTCCTATACGACCTTTGACAAGAACATACAGATCCTGGATAAAGAAGCTCTCGATGAAGCGGGTAGTATGGTCGTTAAAATCGATACTGATGGAAATGTCGTCTACTTTAATCGGTATGCATGTAACGTGACGGGATATAAAGAAGATGAGGTCATAGGAAAGAACTGGTTTAAGCACTTTATTCCTGTGCAGGAAGAAGACAGGGTCAATCAGGTCTTTAAAGAGGTGATTAATAGAAATTCCGAAGCCTGGAAATGTACCAACAGCATTGTATGCAAAGACAAGAGCTTAAAAACAGTAGAGTGGGATAATAATATTATTTGCGAAGATGAGACCTGTGAGCTGGTCTTTGCTGTCGGTACTGTTGCTTCCTAGCGTATCATCATTTCACTTTTCTCATCAGTTAAATAAAGATAAACATATAGGATGTTTCTCTAAGAGTCTTTATATTCCTCTTGCAGTACAATGAAAGTAATAGGGGCTCTATAGGAGGTTGAGATGACAACCTTGTTTTTTTGGTTTTTACACATTGCATACGCTCTTGTACTTACTTATCTTGTTTTAGGCTTTATTATCGCATTTGAGGTCTCTGCCGCGATGAGCGGTGGGCAGCTTGCCGTCAGATGGCTTCGCAATCATTTTACA
This sequence comes from Sulfurimonadaceae bacterium, assembly GCA_041572615.1. Classification (GTDB taxonomy): domain Bacteria; phylum Campylobacterota; class Campylobacteria; order Campylobacterales; family Sulfurimonadaceae. The sequence goes on along the minus strand of JBFFSC010000034.1, from coordinate 8,663 downwards.
TATCATGAGCTGTATTGGAGTGTCATCATCTTTTATCCGATGTTAAAACTCGGATACTTTCTTCTGGAAGTCCTGCCTTCCATTTTTACACGCGGCATCTATTGCAGTTTTGATCTGGACTACCTTTTTGACGAGTTGTTCAATCATCAATAAAACTTCTATGATATAATAAATCATTATTCATTCGAGGAGTTTTTCATAGAAACTGAAAAAGACATTGAAATAGCCTGGCCGAGTGATGAGGCTGTACGTCTGGCTAATGCGATCTTTCATACCTATAAGCTTGCCGAGTACAAAGACCCTGAACTTGAAGTGCCCATATCAGCCGTTTGCAAGATGTTTGGACGGGAAGTCAATGAAGATTCAGTCGCCTATATCGCCGCTCTCATCAACGAGATTCTTGACGAACCGGTTGCAGTGATCAACAAGACGATCGACCGTAAGCTGATCAACTGGAAGACCTATGACCTTTTTACACTGCACGAGCCGATACAATCGGGTGCAGAGGTCATCAAACTGAAAATTAATCTTGATTATCTTAGAATTACACAAGAATTTGTAGCGAACCCTTACCTCGAATTTTAAACCTCTTTTTTTTGGAACACTATGGCAAAATATATCATCTTAGACACAGAGACAACAGGAACCGGCGAAACGGATAGGATTATCCAGCTAGGATATATGGTCTTGGGAAGACCCAGCGAACCGGTAGAGGTTCATAATGAGTTCTGTTCGTCTGATGTCGAGATCAACCTGGCTGCCATGGAGACACATCATATCACGCCCGAGATGATAGAGGGTAAACCGGCATGTACGGATATGCAGGCTTACAGACGTCTGGTCGAGCTTAATTCTGATGATAACTATATGATCATCCATAATGCCCCTTTTGATCTGGGGATGCTTGAAAAAGAGGGCTTTAAGAATCAGATGCAGCTGATCGATACGCTGCGGTGTGCCAAACACCTTTATGCGGAACAGGAGTTCCATCGTCTGCAGTACCTGAGATATGCTCTTGGACTCTATAAGGATGAGGACCAGGAAGCGCATAAATTGGGTGTTGAGATCAAAGCCCATGATGCTATCGGAGATGTCTTGATACTGAAACTCTTTATGTCAGCTTTGGCAAAGAAGGTCAAGGCAGCTTATCCAAACGAGAACCCTATGCAGAAACTGGTCGAGTTAACAAAACAGCCTGTTTATCTGAACAGACCACTTCGCTTCGGAAAAAACAAAGGTAAGACGATCGAAGAACTGGTCATCAGCGACAGAGGTTATATCGACTGGATGCGTAAGAACATGGACCTTGATGAGGACATGAAGTATACGATCAGCCGCGCCCTTGGTGAAGTCCAGTAAGTCCTAAAAGCTTACAGTCCGACATAAAAGGAGAGCTTTTTATCTGCTCTTTGCTACAATGCGCCCATCCTAAAACAAGTGTGTAGCCTTGGACGATATCAAAGAAATAAAAACGCTTCTAGAGAATAAACACAATGTCTTTTTAACCGGCGGTGCGGGTGTGGGTAAAAGCTTTTTACTGCGTGCCCTTATTGCCCAGTATGAGCTAGAAGGCAAGAAAATAGCCAAACTTGCGTCTACGGGCATGGCTGCCGCTTTGATAACAGGACAGACGCTGCACAGCTTTTTTAATCTGGGTATCTGCTCACACTCTTTTGAGCTGGAGCGTGCAGGCAAGATCAACATCGATAAGAAACTTTCCAAACTGCTTAAGCAGATCGATGTGATCATCATCGATGAGATCTCTATGGTCAGTTCAGGTGTCATGGATATGATCCGCCTTCGTCTGCTGCAGTCAGAATCCAGCGCCCGGCTTTTGGTCAGCGGTGACTTTTTACAGCTCCCCCCTGTCGTACGGGAGTCGGATAGACGCCATTTTATGATGGAAAATCCGGATATACCTGTTATCAGGGTCTACGGTTTCGCCTTTGAATCAGAAGCGTGGCATCGTTTTGATTTTGTCGTTCATAATCTAAGTGAAGTCAAGCGCAGCAGTGATGAACGCTTTATTCATATCCTTGACAAGATAAGGCACGGTATTAAGGATGAAGAGGTCCTTGGATATATCGATTCCCTGATCCGACCGATGCCTAAGGAGATGCAAAACAATACCCTTCTTTTTGGAAAGAATGCTTCTGTCGAGAGGCATAATGCCAAAGAACTTCATAGTCTTGACGGGGAGCTTTTTCAGTTTGAAACCGGTGTTCAGATGTATGAGAAGGGTGTGAGGGAAAATGAGGTTGAACGCTTTTTGAACGATTCACGTCTTCCCAAGGTCCTGGCCTTGAAAGTAGGTGCACCTGTTCTTTTCATGCGAAATTCATGGAACTACTTTAACGGTGAAAAAGGTGTTGTCGTACGTATCAATGAGGAAGAGAACTTTATTCATGTCATGAAAGACAATGGCAAACTGGTTCGGGTTGAAAAGGAGAGGTTCTCGAAGAAACAGTGGAAAGAAGAGGTGATAGAGGGGAAAAAACAGGAGATAGAAGTCAGCCGTTTTGACCTGTTTCAGTATCCGCTTACACTTGCTTATGCGATCACAATCCACAAGTCCCAGGGGATGAGCCTGCTGGATCTTGTCATAGACCTGGATGAGATCTTTGCCCCTTCACAGTTCTATGTCGCTCTCTCACGGGCTATCTCCCCTCAGAGACTTACACTTTTGGCGACACGAAGACCGATAGAGAGTTTTATTTATGCTTCGCCGAGCGCGATAGCGTTTTACAGCGATCAATGCGATACCTAGAAACGATACTTTGATTATGTTAAAGAGGATAATCGAGGAGAAAACTGATGTTCTCCCTGAGGGTCAAAGCGGAACGACTTCGGTCGAATAATTTTCCAAAACAGTCGTTTGTGCTTCGTCGCTGACCAGTTTTTTGGCTTTTCTTTTATTGCCGTAGTGTTCTTTGAACTCATCTTTGAAGGTCTTGAAAAAGTCATGGAACTTGTCAGGACCGAGTACACCAACGGCCCATACCTGATCTTTTTCATCGACTTCCAACACAACAGCGGCCAGAGCTTCCTCTGCCGGACCGGCAATGTTCATCCCTCCATCTCGCGGGTTGAAAGCGGAAAGGTGGGAAGCACAGACGATCACCCCTTTTTGAGAACAGCTCATTGTCTTGTTCTTGCCTGAATAGGTGACAAAACTGTCATTTGGGTTTGGGTGGGTCAACTGATGCGAACAGATGGCAGAGTAGGCGACCAGTGTCCTGTCTTGGCCGACACCGCCTTTCCAGATATAGGTCTCACCTGCAGCACTTTTGAGTGTTACATCTTTTCGTGTCCTTTTTTCCAGATTGATCATCATAACCGGCGTGGCAACAAAAGGGTAGTTGAAGATATAGGCCTGCTCTTTCTGCAGTGATGCATGCGTAACAGGGCTTCCGCCTTCATCTACCAACAATACCTTGTTATAGCTTTTATACAATCGCCCGTCATCAGCCCTTAACTCACTTGTCAGCAGCGAAGGGGAACAGGCAACGATAGCACCTGCCGCCGTGACCCTTAAAAAATCTCTACGTTCCATAGGTTTTGTCCTTGCTCTATTTATGCGAAAAGGTCATTCATGATACCACGGTACCATTCACGTGTTGCTTTTGCATTCATCTTCGATCTGAACTTTCCGTCTTTGCCTTTTGGTACATGGCCCTTACCGCCGATGACCTCACCCGTCCAGTGGAAGTCATGGACGACCATAACACCTTCTTCCGGTTTGTCACCAACCATAGAGTAACAGACATTCCCTGCTTTTTGCGGTTGGGTCTTAATGCTGAGCTCATGTTTCTTGCCATGAAGCAGAGCACCGATTTCAGTAGCACACTGTTTACCTGCCCAGTTGGCAGTCTGTCCCGATGGCGGGATGGCATGGCCGACGACATCACCGACTGCATAGACACTCGGGTCTGTCTTTGTCGCAAAGGAACAACCGTTCATGACAACTTTGCCAAAGACATCATCAACTGTCTCAAGGTCTGCCATCTCTATGACAGGGTTGGCTTTGTTATACGCGATCAGGTTCAAGACCTCATAGTTCATGCTCTTCTTCACTGAGTCTCCCATCTCGTCTTTCGTCGTATAAGAGACCGTCTTCTTGTCAGTATCGACATCTGTCAATTTACAGTTTGGATGGTATTCGACGATATCCGGATAGAGTTCGCTCCATGCCTCTTTGAATGCAGCACCTTTGGCAATTTTGTCCGTCTCGTTAAGGATAATGACCTTCCCGTTGATCTCTTCTTTTTTCATGTAGGCAGCGATCATGCTTGCTCTTTCAAATGGAGCCGGCGGGCATCTGAACTTACCTTTTGGAACAGTGATGATGACATTTCCGTCTTCCATATCGGCAAGTTGACGCTCCAAGATGATATGTTCACGTCCCGGGATAAGTGCCGGTGGCGCGACACGGCGGATATGATCTGTTTTCGCCTGATCCCAGTTAGGGAATTGTGCTTTGTAGTTGTACTCGATACCCGGAGAGAGTACTAAATAATCATAACCGATGGCACCTTTTGTCGTTGTAACCGTTTTTGCTTTTCTGTCAATGGCAGTGACTTCAGTTTGAAGCATGGAATAACCATGTTTTTCCACGGCTTGATCATAATCATGCACGAGTGTACCCAGGTTGATGCCTTTTAGTTTTCCCAAATTAGTGTTTGAGAAGGGACAGGACATAAAACTGTCATTCTTCTCGATGACGAGAACATCAAAGTTTGGATCAATCTTTTTCAATCCTTTAGCAACGGTCAGACCACCAAAACCACCACCGATGATAACGACCTGATGTTTTGCAATAGTCTTGGCACCACTTTGTGCAGAAGCAGACTCCGGACTTGCTGTTTTTGTACATCCGGACAATGCTGCAGCAGCAGCTGCTGCACCTGTTAGTTTGAATACACTACGTCTTGAAATAGCCATGTGATAACTCCATTTTTTGATTTGATTTGGACTATGTTAGCATAAGTTGAAGAAAAAAAAGTAGAAAATCCTCATAAAAATATCTTATGTGAGAAAGATGTGATAGCAATGTTAATAGAGTGTTAACCAGGGGTTAATGGAGCGTTTTAAGAAGAAAATTATTTTAAAAATTAATAGTTTTTATAAGATTATAAAATACACTATTTTCCTCTGCATCACTACAGAAGAAAAAGAGAGTTAATGGAGACTTGTGCCGTCTTGATGATAACATTGGCTCCAGGAAGATAGCTCACCAATCCGGTTCCTATACCTCCCCACAAAACAGCAAGGGCAACAATGCCAATGACTATCGGAGTGAAACTAAAGGGAAGGGAGTGTTGTTCTTTTTGGGGGTAAAAGTACATCACGGCGATAACTTTGAAATAGTAATAGATGGAGACGAAGGCAGCCAGAATACCCAGCAGAGCCAGCCATGTCAGGCCTGCTTCTATGGCGGAGGTAAAGATATAGAACTTTCCTAAAAAACCGATGGTCGATGGGAAACCGGCAAAAGAGAGCATGAAGACAGACATCATCGCTGCCAGCAGAGGGTGTTGATGGGCAAAGCCCTTTAACTCTTCATAGGTTGTCCGCTCCGTATCCCATTGGCGAATATAGGAGAGTATGCCAAACGCACCTACAGCACCGAGAAAATAAGCGACAAGGTAGAATATTATCGCAGGGGCTGAGGAGCTGCTTACTGTCCCGGTCGAGGCCAGGGCTATTAAGAGATATCCACTATGAACGATGGAAGAAGCCGCCAGCATCCTTTTGATGTTCTGCTGGGCCAGGCTCAGAAGGGAGCCGCCTACGATAGTGATGACAGCTATCGTCGTCAATAGAGGTTCGAAACTACTGTTCAAGGCTTGGTAGTCCACTAAAAAGAGGCGAAGCGCGATGGAAAAAGTGGCAATCTTGAAGGTCCCGGCCATAAATGCAGTGATGGGAAGGGATGCACCGTCATAGACATCCAGTGTCCAGGCTTGAAAAGGTACAGCGGATATCTTGAACATGATAGTGATCATCATCAAGACCCCACCTATCATAACCATCTCATAATTATCATGCAGTTCAATATAGCTTTTTATATCATCGAGGTGTGTGGAACCGACTTGTGCATAGACGAAGGCGATACCTAAGAGAAAGAATGCACCGGAGAAAGAACCCAAAAGAAGATATTTGAAGAGGGCTTCAGAGGCTCTGACATTGTAACGGTTGAGTCCGACAAGGATGTAGATTGCTATGGATGCCGATTCCAGAGTGATAAACGCTGTCATGAGCTCGTTTGCCATCGCGAGCAGCATCATGGAGAAGAGGGCAAAAAGGATCAAAGAGAAGGTCTCTGGAATGAAGAACTTTGTCGCCTGCATAAAGGCGCGTCCCGTTGCTATCATCAAGAAGGCACCGATAAGGAAGATCATATTGAACAAGGAGGCAAAGCTGTCAAAACGGAGCATATGGTTAAACAGCTCTGCATGGATATCAATACTGAAAAGTTCCCCGAGGTAGCTTGTCTGAAAGAAGATGGCGAGCAAGATGATCGCCATTGTGATATAGGAGAGTACAAGGTTGCTCAGGCGTGTAAAAGCTGCAATGAGCATCATAAACACGGCCCCCAGGCCGATGATAAGTAAAGAGATGCTGATATCACTGCTGTACATGAATCTTCTCCTTATGGATATGTTCTTGTGCCGTCGGTTTTATCTTTTCGATAAAGAGAGAAGGAAAAACGCCCATCGCCAGTATCAACAGTGCCATAGGCAGCAGTGAAAGGAGTTCGTAGGTGCGCAGTTCATCAAAGGCGTGTAGACGCTTTTGGCCGTAAAGAACCTTCTGCATGACATTAAAGACAAAGAGAACCGCGATGAGAAGTGTTGTCGCGGCAATGAACCCGTAGATGATATTGGACTGGAATGCACCGACGATCAATAAAAGCTCCGAGACAAAACCGCCTGTCAAAGGTATACCGACGATACTCAGTGCAAAAAAGGAAAAAAAGACACTAAAGACCGGTGCCTGATGAACAATCCCGCCCAGGGAGTCGATCTGGAGGTTTTGGGTACGTTTATAGATCATGCCCAGCATCATAAAAAGTGCGGCAGAGCTTAATGCATGCGAAGCTATCATATAAAAGGCACCGAGGTGGGCATAGGTGTTAAAGGCAAAGATTCCCATGATGACCAGGGAAAGGTGCGAGGCCGAAGAGTAGGCAAATAGTTTCTTCAGTTCGCTCTGTTTGATGGCAGCAATCCCGAAGTATATCATTCCAAAGAGTCCCAGAGAAATAAAAAAATCGGCACCTTCGATGGCAATAGGCTCAAACAGTGTAAAGACAAACCGCCAGATGGCATAGACACCAAGTTTCGCCATCAAAGCGGACATCACCACAATCGCACCGATAGGTGCGACCCGGTAGGTCTGCGGTAGCCAGGTGTGAAAAGGAAAGAGCGGAATCTTGATACTGAAAGCGAAGATAAAGGCGGCAAAAAGAAGGAGAGTCGTCTGTCTGTCCAGGTGCAGTGTCTGCAGATCACTGATAGAGAAGCTCCAGACCTGATATTCCTGAAAGTTAGAATGACCAAGGTATAAGATGGCAACGAGCATCAGCAGTGAGCCAAAGATAGTGTATAGCGTGAATTTCATACTCATGAAGTTCTTGTTCTCACGGCCGAACAGACCGATAAGGAAGAAAATAGGAAGTAGCATGGTCTCCCAAAAGAGATAGAAGAGGATCAGGTCAAGAGAGAGGGCGGCGCCGGTGATCCCCCCATGGACAATCAGCAGGTTTAGCCAATACCCCTTTCTCGCAAGGTGCCAAAACGAGAGATATAGAAGGGGCATGACCAGGTTTGTCATCATGACGATAATAAGAGAGATACCGTCAATACCGACATGATAAGAGATCCCGTAGGCCTTGATCCAGTCATAAGACTCCACAAACTGAAGACCTGGTATCGCTTCGAAATGCAGGTACATCCAGATGCTTAAAGCTGTCGTCATCAAAGTTACCGCAAAGCTGGCATACCTGATTATCTTCACGTTCACAGGAAGAAGGTAGAGAAAAACCGCTGAAAGTATCGGTATGAAAATGAGTAGTGTGAGTATGTTTTCCATGCTTAGCCTTGAATACCCAGATAGATAAAGATAGAGACAATGCCGATACTCATATATAGGGCATAGTAACGGATATTCCCGTTTTGAACATTGTCACTGTAGTAGGAGAGCCTTTGATAAGAGAAGCTGAGCATATGGATAAAGCGATCGATCAGTCGTTCATCGATAAAAACAGCCAGATGGCTCAGGTATCCGATGGGTCTGATAAGAAGCAGGTGATAGATCTCATCAACATAGAACTTGTTTCTGATCCACAGGCCAATCGTTCCCAAAGTAGGTTCATCTGCACTTTTTCTATAATGTACATAAGCCATTATGATCCCTAACAGTGCAAAGGAGAGGTTAAGCAGCAGCAAGATGATCTCGTTGGTATGCGAAAGCGGGTAACGCATATCCGGAAGGTTCAGCCAGATAGAGTAGCGTTCAGTCCCTCCAAAGAAAGAGGGCAGGTTGATGAAACCTGTAAAGAGGGCACCCAGTGAGAGTATAAAGAGTGTAAAGAGGATGAGCCTGTTTTGAGGAAGCAGTCTGTGTTCTTGTGCAGAAGGTGCGATGAAGACGATAAAGAG
>JBFFSC010000033.1:0-13897 GCA_041572615.1 Sulfurimonadaceae bacterium | reverse complement strand
GAACTTAAAGGAACGATAGCTTGCAATCCTGTCTTTGACAGTACAGAGAATTATAATGAATACCGTTATAAACGAGTAAAATTGGAGGAAGTAAATGGGTGAACTAGTTACGATTAATATTGATGGGAAAGAGATTCAGACGCAAGAGGGCGAATTTGTACTAAACGCCGCTCGTGCTAATGATATCTTTATCCCGGCTATTTGTTATTTAACACGTTGTAGCCCTACATTGGCATGTCGTATATGTCTTGTAGAAGCTGATGGTAAACAGGTATATGCATGTAATGCAAAAGCAAAAGATGGCATGCAAATCACAACATCGACTGAAAATATCGAATTAGAGCGTAGAGCTATCATGGAAGTCTATGACGTAAACCATCCGCTCCAGTGTGGTGTTTGTGATCAATCAGGCGAATGTGAACTTCAGAACTATACACTTGAGATGGGTGTCGATTCACAGACATATTCTATTGCTGATGTCAATCGTCCTGTACTGGACTGGGGTCACATCCATTATGATGCAGGTCTATGTATCGTATGTGAGCGTTGTGTTACTGTCTGTAAAGACATGATCGGTGATAACTCACTGAAGACGATCCCACGTGGTGCCGAGGGTATCTCTGAAGATCAAAAAGAGTCTATGCCTAAAGATGCATATGCGATGTGGAACAAGCTTAACAAGTCGATTATCGGTCTGACTGCCGGTGGAGATATGCTTGACTGTACATCATGTGGAGAGTGTGCTGCGGTCTGTCCGGTCGGTGCCTTGGTTAGTACAGACTTTATGTACACGTCAAATGCATGGGAGCAGACACAGATCCCTGCAACGTGTGGACACTGTTCAGCAGGTTGTCAGATCAACTATGATGTGAAGCATGAATCGATTGCTAATCCGGAAGACAAGATCTATCGTGTCATCAATGAGTGGAACTATGTATCACTCTGTGGTGCCGGACGTTATGCGTATGATTATGAGAATAGAGATGTTGTCAAAGATGAAGTGGCATTTGCGAATGCACTTGAAGCTTTCGAAAAAGCTGATACGATCAAGTTTACTTCTACCATCACAAACGAAGAGGCTTACATCCTTCAAAGCCTTAAAGAGAAGAAAGGGTACAAGCTAGTAAACCCTGAAGCAAAAGCTTTCCAAGACTTCTTGAAAGATTACTCTGAAATCTCTGGAACAGCATTGTATGGTTCAGACTTGAAAGTTGCTCATGACGCAAACTTTATTGTTTCTGTCGGTACAGCGCTTAAGACAGACAACCCGAATGCACGTTATGCCTTTAACAACTCTATGACAATGAACAAGGGTGCAGGTCTTTACTTCCATCCAGTAGTTGATCCGGTAATCGATCAGATGGGTAAATCTGTAATGTCGATTAATCATGCACCACTTCAAGAAGAGGCGGCCCTTTATCTGATCCTTGATCTATTTGCAGATAAAGAGAAGCTTCCGGCATCAGTAACACAATACCTTGCAAGTTTCCACTCAATGAAAACAATCACAGTTGAAGAGACGATCAAAGAGAAAGTCGTTGAGATGGTTAAAGAGATGAAAGTCAATGAAGAGACAGGTGAAGAAGAGGAAGTTGAAGTAGAGAAATCTAAAATGGTTCCTAAGAAAGTCTCTAAAGAGGTTGAGATTGATGATAACCGTCTGTTAGAGATCTTAAATGCTCCAAAAGACTTCGAAGAGAACATGGAAAAATTCCTGAAGAAGAAAGATGCATTCTCATTAATTGTTGGACCGGACCTCTATACACATCCGGCATCCAAAAATCTTGCGCGCCTGTGTGCATTGATCGAGAAATATACAGATTTCAGCCTGGTAATGATTCCTGCATTGGCTAATACACTTGGTGTCGCTCAGATCTGTGAGCTTGATGATGAAGCAGGTTCATATGCTGTAGGTTATAACACGGAAGCAGATTTTGTTCTGTCTGCACTTGGTGAAGGTGATTTGGATATGCCGGCGATGAATCAGCAAGAGGGAACATTGACATCAATTAATAAGCGTGTCAACCCGACGAATGTTGCTCTTGGCTATGGTGGATATGTCCTTAATGATATTGCCAATGCACTAGGGATGGATGCTGAGTTGACAATCGATTATACAGAAGTATTGCCAACATCAAAAGGTTTCAAAGCTGAGAAGTTTGACAACCTTCCAAACCATTATGAGAATGATGGTACTGAGGTTCGCGGCTATGTACTTGAGAATGTTACAGTACCAACAGGTGCAGATGAATCTGTAGCACCGATGATTGATGCAAGTATTGAAAAAGCACTTTACCTTGCTAACCCTGTTCGTCAGTTCTCTGACTTTACGGCAAAAGCACATCAATCCAAAGAGAAACCAGGTCTTCATGCCTCTAAGAGCTACCTTGAGTCCAATGGCATCTCTGAAGGTGACAAAGTGAAGGTGAAGACGGCTAAGGGCGAAGTCGAGGTTGAAGTAAGCCACGATCACTTCATCGACGGTGAGATCGCGTATCTTACGACATTTGATTCAAAATTAAAATCAGAGGCTCTGTTTGACGGTTACCGTTTCACAACAGCTTCTATTGAAAGGGTATAAATATGGATACAGCATATATAATTGAAACGGTCATCAAGATCGTTGCTATTTTAACTGTGTTTTCTGCGCTTGCGGGACTTGGGACCTATTTTGAGCGTAAGGTGCTTGCATTTATGCAAAGACGTCTTGGGCCGATGGTCGTTGGACCGTATGGTCTTGCACAGGTAGCAGCGGATGGTATTAAACTGTTTACAAAAGAGGATATCGTCCCTACAAATGTCGTAGGCCGTATCTTCAAGATTGCTCCGGTTATTACTGCAGCGACTGCTTTTATGGCAGCTGCTGCAATCCCTTTTATGCCTTCATTCACGATTGGTGATTATACAGTTAACCCGATTGTCTCTGATATCAATGTCGGTATTTTGTATGTATTAGCTGTTATGGCTGTTGGTTTTTATGGTCCATTGCTTGGGGGTATGGCCTCAGCGAACAAATATTCACTTCTTTCTGCAGCGCGTGGTGCGGCCGTATTTATCTCTTATGAGGTAATCACAGGCCTGTCACTGCTTGCACCATTGATGATGGTCGGTTCTTTCTCGCTGATTGACCTTAACAACTTTCAGATCGAAGGTATGTGGATGGTCGTCTATCAACCGGTTGCAATGGTACTTTTCCTGATCGCAGGTTTTGCTGAGACGGGCCGTACGCCATTCCACCTGGTAGCAAATGATCACGAGATCATTGACGGTTTCGGTACGGAGTACTCTGGTATGCGTTGGGGTCTGTTCTTCATCGGTGAGTATGCCAATATGTTCTTCTACGCTTTCTTGATCTCAATCATCTTCTTTGGTGGTTTCGGTGACGGTAGTGTTTCAGGTGCCTTTGCCCTTCTTGGTAAGGTAGCGTTCTTTTTCTTCTTCTTCTTGTGGACACGTGCAGCGTGGCCAGATGTAAGACCGGATCAGTTGATGTGGCTATGTTGGAAAGTATTAATGCCATTAGCGGTGATTAACGTTGTTATCACTGGCTTTGTGCTGATGTTTTAGGAGTTGATGATGGGAAAATTACCAAGTCTAGAAAATTTTAAAGACAGAAATGTGACTGAGGGTTCAGTTTATTACAATATTGACGGTGAAGACTATCCGACGACTGGTTGGGGAAAATTCAAGCGTGTTGTAAACCGTACGTTTAAACTTGAACTGTTTGTCGGTTTGTGGGTCGTTCTACGCGAGATGTTCAAGTTTGATATCCATACGGTTCAATATCCGGCTGAAAAGTTGCCTATCGGCCCACGTTACCGTGCAGTGCATGAGATGCAGCGTCTGTGGGAATCAGGTACGGAAAGATGTATCGGATGTGGTCTTTGTGAAAAGATCTGTATTTCTGATTGTATCCGTATGGACACAAGAATAGACGAAAACTCTCGTAAAGAAGTTTCAGAATATACGATCAACCTGGGTCGTTGTATCTTCTGTGGTTATTGTGCAGAGGTTTGTCCTGAACTTGCGATCGTACATGGTGGACGTTATGAGAATGTCTCTGAACAAAGAGCACACTTCATTGAGTTTGATGACATGTTGACACCACTTGATATGGCGATTAAGGGACAAGTTCCTGAATATCCAGGTTTTGGTGCTATTACACCACATGAAGATGAGCGCGTTAAGAAAACGCCTCTAGCATATTAAGGAGATAGGAATGTTTGAAGCAGCGGCTTTTTATTTGTTTGCATTTTTGACGATTGCGATGTTCTGGATTACAGTAACGACTAAGCACTCATTATATGCATTGACAGCTTTGGCAGCAGGTATGATATTTATCTCTGCCTTTTTCTTTATCCTTGAGGCAGACTTCATGGGTGTCGTTCAGATCATTGTATATTCAGGTGCAGTCATGGCCCTGTATGCGTTCGGGATGATGTTCTTCGATACGACACGTGAACTACATGAAAAAGGGACTAACGCAAAGATCGTTTTTGGACTAAGCGGTTTGGCAGCACTGTTGGTTGTATGTATGGTAACAGCACCGATAATCAGTGGAAACATCGAAGCACATTACCCGATCGTTGAGGGTGTGGGTAACTCTCAAGCTGTCGGTATGGTCCTTTTCACAAAGTATCTTGTGCCATTCGAGGTTGCAGCTGTCATGTTATTGGTAGCGATGATTGCCGGTATTGTTCTGGCAGGAAAAAAGATGGATGACTCATACTCGGAACTAAGTGAAGAAGAGATCGATACAAAAAATGCGGAGGTTGTTTCATAATGGAAATCACTTTAACACATTATCTTGTGCTTTCAGCAGTACTGTTTTCAATCGGTTTGATCGGTGTTATGCGCCGTAAGAATCTATTGATGCTGTTTTTTGCAACAGAGATTTTATTAAACTCAGTCAATGTCGCTCTTGTAGCGATTTCACACTATTATGGTGACTTCACAGGTCAGATGTTTGCATTTTTTATCATTGCGATCGCTGCGTCAGAAGTAGCTGTTGGTCTTGGTCTTCTAGTATTGTGGTTTAAGCGCTATAACACAATCGATCTTGATAACATGACATCGATGAAAGGTTAATGTAAATGGAAATGTATTTATATATCGCACTTTTTGCTCCGCTTGTAGGTTCTCTTACAGCCGGACTTTTCGGTGCATCTAAAAAGACCCTGTTCACAGGTCTATTCGCATCAGGGATGTTGTTTGCTTCGTTTATCAGCTCACTTCTTCTACTGGTTCAAGTGCTTCAGGGTAACACGTACCATGTTGAGATGATGACATGGATCGCGACAGGTGATTTGTATGTTCCATTTGGTTTCGTCGTCAATCAGGTGACAGTAACGATGATGATGGTAGTTACAACGGTTTCAACGGTTGTACATGTCTATTCTATCGGATACATGGATCATGATAAAGCGTTTAACCGTTTCTTCGCTTACCTAAGCGCTTTCGTGTTCTCTATGATGGTCCTTGTTATGAGTGACAACCTTCTCGGCCTATTCATCGGTTGGGAAGGCGTTGGTGTCTGTTCGTGGTTATTGATCGGTTTCTGGTACCACAAAGAGAGCGCTACATGGGCAGCCAATGAAGCGTTTATCATGAACCGTATCGCTGACCTTGCGATGCTTATCGGTATCTTTATTATCTATTGGAACCTCGGTACACTTCAATATGACGGTATCTTTGCAGGTATCACAGCACTTAACCATGACGTGATGACAACAGCCGGTATCTTCCTGTTTGTCGGTGCGATGGGTAAATCGGCGCAGTTTCCATTACATACATGGCTTGCAGATGCGATGGAAGGTCCTACACCGGTATCCGCACTTATCCACGCTGCGACAATGGTTACAGCCGGTGTCTATCTTGTCGTACGTATGAACCCAATGTATGACCTTATTCCTGATGTTGGTCTGTTTATCGCCAGCCTTGGTGCCTTTGTTGCGATGTTTGCAGCATCAATGGCTCTGGTTAACAGAGATATGAAACGTATCATTGCGTATTCGACACTTTCTCAACTTGGTTATATGTTTGTGGCAGCAGGCCTTGGCGCATACTGGGTTGCCTTGTTCCACCTTATGGCACACGCATTCTTCAAAGCACTTCTATTCTTAGGTGCGGGTAATGTCATGCACGCGATGAGTGACGAGCTTGATCCGTTCAAGATGGGTGGTCTGCAAAAGGTTATGCCGGGTACATTCTGGATGATGACACTGGCATCTATTGCACTAGCAGGTATCTTTCCGTTTGCCGGTTTCTTCTCCAAGGATCTTATCCTAGAGGTTGCATTTGTTGAGCATCATTATATTCTTTATACAGTCCTTCTGATCACTGCAGGTCTGACAGCGTTCTACTCATTCAGATTGGCATTCCTGATCTTCCTGGGTGAAGAGCGTTACAAACTGTTCGGCTTCCATCCGCATGAAGCATACAAATATATGCTTGTAGCGATGAGTCCACTGCTTGTACTTGCGATCATCGCAGGTTTCTTGTTCAAGGGAACATACTACGAGATGGTTGTCAATATGCTTCCTGCAGGTGAGTATCATGTCCATTCAGCATTGACTTACTGGATCATGACAATCGGTACACAGCTGTTTGTTATTGCTGCTATCGTGTATGCATACAAAAAATACCAGGATGCAAAAATCGATAAAAAAGTTGAGGAAGGTTTCTTTTATCAACTACTGTTCAATCAATACTACATTCCAAAGATCTATGACGAAGTATTGGCCAAGCCATATGCTGAACTTTCAAAGATGATGTGGAAAGTCGATAACACGGTTGTCGATGCAACAGTTGACGGTATTGCTAATATCTTCTACGGAACAGGTAAGGCAACACACACTATGCAAGACGGTAACCTGTCTAACATGCTTAAGTGGATGGTAGTCGGTCTGGTTGCACTTCTTGTATCTGCAGCTGTATTTATCGGTATTGTGACTAATGCTGATGCAATTATGAAATTATTAGGACACTAGAATGATTGATCATATCTTATCAATATTAATCTTTTTTCCATTAGTTGCGGGTGTTCTTGGTTTCATGGTAAACAAAGAATCAATCCGTGCTTATG
This sequence comes from Sulfurimonadaceae bacterium, assembly GCA_041572615.1. Classification (GTDB taxonomy): domain Bacteria; phylum Campylobacterota; class Campylobacteria; order Campylobacterales; family Sulfurimonadaceae. The sequence continues at coordinate 6,813 of JBFFSC010000033.1, read as the reverse complement.
GTATTGCGGTTTCGGGGATAGAGTTCGCTCTTTCTCTATGGTTATGGTACGCATTCGATGCGACAAACGGTGGCTTCCAGTTCGTTGAAATGGCAGCTTTGATCCCAGCATTTGGTATTAATTACCAGTTGGGTATCGACGGTATCTCTCTTTTCATTATCATCATGTCGACTTTGGTTACCTTTATCGGTATCGCATCATTGACTGAGACACGTAATGTCAAGAACATGATCATCACACTTTTGGCACTAGAGATGACAATGATCGGTGTCTTCGCTGCACTAGATGCGATCGTCTTCTATCTGTTCTGGGAGCTTTCTCTTGTACCGATGCTATATCTTGTCGGTGCATGGGGTGGTCCAAAGCGTGTCTACGCAGCGATCAAGTTCTTCCTGTATACCTTTGCTGGTTCACTGGTAATGCTAGTAGGGATGATCTTTATGGCATACCTGTATCAGCAGGCAACAGGTAACTGGTCTTTCTCTCTTACAGAGTGGTACAGAGTCGTTCTTCCTGAGAGCTATCAACTGTGGTTGTTCGCAGCATTTTTCCTTGGTTTTGCGATCAAGGTCCCGATGTTCCCATTCCATACATGGTTGCCGTACGCACACGGTCAGGCACCAACAATAGGTTCGGTTATCCTTGCAGCAGTATTGCTTAAGATGGGTACATACGGTTTTGTTCGTCTTTCACTGCCAATGTTTCCGGATGCTTCGGTCTTCTTTATCCCTGTCATCGTTGTTCTTTCGGTCATCATGATCATCTATACAGCAATGGTCGCATATGCGCAAGAAGACATCAAGCAGGTCGTTGCTTATTCGTCTGTCTCGCACATGGGGGTTATTGTTCTTGGTACTTTTGCAATGAACATTGAAGGTATTTCAGGTTCGATCTTTTTGATGATCGGTCACGGTATCGTCTCGGGTGCACTCTTTTTGCTTGTTGGTGTCATCTATGATAGACGTCATACAAAACTGATGAGTGAATTCGGCGGTCTGGCTTCTGTAATGCCGCGTTATGCGACGATCTTCGGTATCATGATGATGGCATCAGTCGGTCTTCCGTTGACGATCAACTTCGTCGGTGAGTTCCTTTCACTGCTTGGTCTGTACAAGGTCTCATTGATGTATGCACTTGTCGCAGGTTCGGCTATTATCGTTGGAGCTATCTATATGCTTTCTGCTTATAAGAAAGCATTCTTCGGTAATGTAACGAAAAAAGAGAATGAGAACCTTCCAGACGTTAACAAAACGGAGCTATACGGATTGATTCCATTGACGATCATCGCGATCTGGCTTGGTGTTTATCCGAAACCTATCCTTGATCCAATCGATAAGTCGGTTCGTGAGAACGTGCTTAATATCATGTATCAAAAAGTAAATACAGAGATGGGTACAGAAGCAGCGCGCGCGATGATTTCTGATCCGTATGCTGTGAAAGAAAAAATCGTTGCTGCAGCTCCTGTCAAGAAGCATGCCGCACCGGCTCATCATTCTGAAGGAGGTCACTAATGTTAGAAGCAGTAAATGTGAGTTTTGCCTCTTTGAACATGCCTACGCTTTACCCGATGCTGATCGCTATCGTGGGAGCGCTTTTTATTCTTAGTATCGATCTGATCAAATCAGGTCTTGACAAGAGTGTCTATGTGATGGTCACTCTTCTTTTCCTGGCGCTTGATCTTGGTGCAGTATTAGACTTTGTCGGTGTCTTTGAGACAACAGGTGCAGTCCGCGGTTTCTTTGATGTTATGTTGATGGACGGTATTGCCATCCTTGCTCAGATCATTATGATCGTTGCTTCAATGCTGTTCATCCTTTTGGCATTGACGAAACAGCGTTTTCAAGAGTATAGATATGCAGAATATTTTTCACTCTTTATGTTCATGATCGCAGGTCTTCAGTTCATGGTCGCAACAGATAACCTTATCCTCGTATTTGTCGGTCTTGAAACATCATCACTTGCACTTTATCCATTGATCGCTATGCACGGTAAACGTAACTCATTTGAAGCAGCAGCTAAATACTTCACGATGGGTGCATTGGCAGCTGGTCTGTTCGCTTTTGGTTCGATGATCCTTTATGCATTGACTGGTTCGGTCGAGATCGCTGTGATTGCCAACACATTGAGTATGAACGGTATTGATTCTGCTAATATGGTCTTTATCATCGTCGCAACGGTCTTCTTGCTTTCGGCTTTTGCTTTTAAACTGGGTCTTGTACCGTTTCATACATGGACACCTGATGTTTATCAGGGTTCAACAGCAGCATTGGCAGGTTTCATGTCGATCGTTCCAAAGCTTGCAGCATTCGTCGTTGCCGTACGTATCTTTGAGTTCTTGATGTCAACAGGTGTTGTATGGGTAGAGATCATGTTGTATGTCATCGTAGTACTTACGATGACAATGGCGAACGTCTGGGCACTGGTTCAAAAAGATGCTAAACGTATGTTGGGATACTCTTCTATCTCTCATGCAGGTTTTGTTATGGCAGCCGTACTTATCGGTACAACACATGCTAACACGGCACTGTTCGTTTACTGGGCGCTTTTTGCTTTTGCAAACCTTGGTGCTTTCGCGATGCTGTGGATCGCACATCAGAAACAGCATGATGATGAGTCTGATGACGCCTTTGAGAAGTTCTCAGGTATGATCAAGACATCGCCGTTTACGGCAGTGATGATCGCTCTGTTTATGTTGAGTCTTGCAGGTATCCCACCGTTTGCTCTGTTCTGGGGTAAGCTTTACCTGATCGCTTCTGCTGTGACAGGTGACTATATTGTACTGGCATTGATCATGGCACTTAACTCAGCGATCGCTGCATATTATTATGTGAAGATCATCGTATACATGTTTATGAAAGAGCCAGTAGGGAATAAAGACTATATGGTCAATTCATCGAACGTACTAAAAACCGTTATCGGTACAGCGGCAGTATTTACTATCGCTTCGGTATTGGCAGTAAGCCCATTGATGGAGTTTGTTGCCGGAATGGTGTATAACAGCGGTTATTAATCCTTCCAACTGAAAGAAGAAATCTTTCTTCTTTCGCTTTTCACTTATTTACCTCTTGTACAAAAAACTTATACTTCTATTAGATAATAAATGACTGCTTTAAGGTGTATCAATCCCTATCCCTCATCTTAGGCATCTTAGCTTCACCTTCGCCAAAGAAAATTTCCGTAAACACTTTTGAAAGCTCTGCATTGTCGGTATAGGTATGCATGGTCTTATAAAAGAGCTCTTTGACTTTCTCGGTCTGCTCCTGGGTATTAGTAAACGGAGTATTCTTAATAATACACAGTGCAAGGTCACCGGCTGTTTCACTTGGCATATCATCGCGGAGACTAAACCATAGGGCACTCAACTCCGGTGTCATCTCTTTACTCTCGAAGGTCTCACTTCCAAAGATATGTTGTGCATCCATAAGTCTGGAGATAGCAAAACTTAAATCATTTTGTGAAGCAAACATCTGCGTGGGAGAATATTGGGTATTGGGGTCTTTGTGTATCGTTATCAAGTTATTGATAATCGTGTCGAAATGTCTCATAAGTTTTATCCTTTAAGAAGCAGTACAGTAGTGTTGTTCATGCGTCTTTTTAACAGTAGAAGTATAACTTGTTGCGTTTAATATCTCTAGGGAAGATAATATTTGTGAATGATTTTATGTATTGGATGTATCGTACTGAAATAGCGCCTATTGAATATATCTATAGTGATAAGAAAGTAGAGGTATACTATGCTCAAAAGAGCATAGTGAAGTAGAATTATTTTAGGTTGTTAGCGATGTTCTTAACGGCGTCAGAAGCATGGTTGAACGCTAGTGCGATAGAACCCTGATCTGTTACAACGTCACCGATAGTATAAAGACCTTCTACATTTGTCTCAAATGTTTTTTCGTCATATACAGGAACATCCCACTCACCAGTTTTAACACCAGAGTTAACTAGGATATCTTTTGGTGTTGTACCACCAAGTGCATATACTGCTCTGTCATACTCGCCAGTTGAACCGTCAGTGAAGTTAACTTGGATCTTACCTGCTGGAGAAACTTCAAGACTTTCAACGTCAACACCCATTTTGTTCACAATTTTACCGTTATCAAGGTATTTTGTACACATCTCAGTATTGATTGGGTTCATACGAGTGATTTCAGCTTTACGGTAGTTAAGTGTAACTACACAGTCTTCCATCCCTTCCATCTCAACAAGACCATAAGCATACTCACCGGCAGTATCACCACCACCGACAACCATTACATGCTCACCGTTTTGAACTTTAGAAAGGTTGAAGTTAAGCACTTCTTTAAGCTCTCTAGGGAATTTGTATTTAGGTTTGTTTGGTTTACCCATACGGCCTACTGATAGGATGACGTTTTTAGCTTTTAATGTTTCTAATGCTTCATCTACACCGTCAGTACCGTAAACAATAGAGAAAAGACCATCTTCACCCTTTTCAACTCTCATGATTTCATGGTTGTACTCAAATTTGTCAAGTACACCTGCATCTGTGAGTTTTTTGTCCATTTGTTCGATATACTCTTCTTTAGAACACTCTTCAAAAGAAACGTTACCGGTAAATTCAAACTTGATACCCATCCAGTCTTTATCTACACGTTTACCTTTTTTGTAAAACTTGTGAATCATGTCATTGTGATGAGGCGCTTTGTCAATAACAACGATGTTTTCAATACCAGCCAGCTTTGCTTCGATAGCCGCAGCCATTCCACCAGGGCCAGCTCCAATAATTGCAATGTCTACAACTTTTCCGTTTTCGTGAATCATAATTTTCCTTCAGAAATATTTACCGAATTATACAGAAATTTTAAGACAAATACTTCTCCATTCTTGTTTTTTTTATTATCTATTCTTGTTATTTTGGATATCGACTTTATATATTTGATTATAAACAAGCAGTTTGTGATTTGTAAGACAAAAATTAATGTAATTGGTAGTTGTTTAGATGTTTCAATGGGTATTTAAGACAAAAATCCCAAAATATGATTTCTAAGAAAAAACATGTATAATAACAACAATTAAGATTTAAAGGGAGCGGTTCAGTTGTTAAACAGATTTGCCTTACTTCTTTTTGCACTCTCTTCACTGTTTTCCCCTCTTTATGCCTTGACATTGACAGTCAATATCGGACGTGATGCAGGCGAAAACTTTTCTACGCTTCATATCAAAGAGGATATCCCCTTTGGCTGTAAGGAGAAGAAAGATGACTTTGACAAGACCACCCAGGTTGAATGTGTCTTTCCCCGCGAGCCGAAAGAGAAGTTTGAGCAGATGCAGACAAACTTTTTCAAGATCGATTCGTCTACAGCAAAAGGAAAATATTATATTCACATCTATCCCCTTGCAAAGTTGAAGATCTTTCCCATGGCGCATACCCTTTATGAGAAAGGTGAGATTCAACCCTATACACAGACAGAAACAGCCAAACATTGGATGCTGATCGGGTACGAGAAGAACATGCCTCTGGTCTCACCTGAGAAGATCCCTCCTTTAGGTATAAACTTTCCAATCGAGATGGCAGAGGTCAAGATGCCAAGTGTCGGTGCACTCGATATTTCAGGACGCCCTATCAAGCTTGACAAGATCAATGATGTTAGTGCCTACATGCGTATCAAGAGCCAATACGAATCCGGGAACTATGATCAATTGGCAAAAGACGTCGACAGCCTGCTGAAACGTTTTCCGCAAACGATATTCAAAGCGGAGCTTCTGCTCTATAAGATACGGGGTTATCACCATACAGATGAGAGTGAAGCCCTGATGAGTGTCTCCAAGGAGTATATCCGTGAATATTCTGATGATATCAATATGGCTGAAGTGCTGGCCTATACGGCTAATGCCTATTCCACTGTCGGCATGCAGGCGGATGCCGGTTACTTCTATGAACGGCTGTTTAAGGAACATCCGCGTTCCAAATTCGCCGCATTGGGGATGGTCTATCTTGGAGACCAATATATCTCAAGCGGAAAACAGAAGCCGGCAGAGAGCTATTTTGAAAAAGCGCTCTATAATACCAGTGATATAGAGATCGCCTCGATGGCAGCCGTACGTTTGGCCAAATTAAGTCTGGATAAAGGGAAGATTGAACGTACAGCAGAGCTCTATAGCAAGGTGGTAGAGGGTAATCCGAAATATCTGCTGCATGATCTGGCTAAAAACTATGATATGGCCAGGGCTCTTGCCAACCGTGGAGACAAACGCGTTGCGGTCGATATCTTATTGGGAATAACCCAGCATCTTCCACAGGCGAATGATGCGTATGAAGAGATGGTCAAAGATATTGGGATCTGGTTAAGCGAACTCGATGATAAACCTGCAGCCTATCAAGCACTTAAACGCTATCAGGCGCTTTATGGGGAGAGTGAATACTCAGCAGAAGTGCAAGAGGCCCTGGATGCACTTTTTTATGCGCCGGATGATGCCAATACAACAGCTCTTCTAGCTGAATATGAGACGCTTGAGGAAAAGTATGTTGACCAGGAGATAGGACAAAAAGCGAGCATGCAAAAAGCAAGGCTATATTTCAAAGAGAAACAGTATCAGTCTGTTTTGGATATGCAAGGCAGCGGTGTTGAGAACGAGGTGGGATATTTTGACCTGGAGCAGGAAGCCGCACGGGCACTTGCGCTTGAGACACTTCAAAAAGGGGAATGTGACAAAGCGATCGAGTTGAGCAATGAGTATAACCTTACCCTGGAGAAAAGGTTTGATGAGAGTCTCTATGAGTGTTCGTTTAAAACGGGTAATTATGCCTTGGCGAAAAAGACGGCAAGCAATCATCTTAAAGATAAGAGCAACCGT
>JBFFSC010000032.1:0-13966 GCA_041572615.1 Sulfurimonadaceae bacterium | reverse complement strand
GTATTCATCTCTTCTTTAAACTCTTCGTTAAGGAGCTTACACAAATCGGTGTCCACTTCAAAAGCAATCACGCTTTTGACGTTCACTAAATGTTTAGTCAAATCACCTAAGCCAGGCCCTATCTCGGCAACGACATTATCGTTATGGGGCATCGCTTCGACAATTTTTCTGACAACACTTTCATCAATAAGAAAGTTCTGTCCAAACTTCTTTTTAGCAACAACATCTTTTTTCATAGAATGAAAGGATAGCTAAAAAGCACTTAGATATGCATTTAATCTTTAAAGTTTATCTTTTTTGCCTTAAATTTACCCATTTAGATTATAAGTTTTTATAAAATATACGGAATTTGGACAATACGCATAACTATAACCGTTATTTTATTGTCCGGAATCCTCTTCTGCCTCGTCATATTTTGGTTGGAGCACATACTCTTTGCAGTCTTTTGACTTTTCTATGAAAAACCTGTCTGTTCTAAAATCATCATGTTCTTCATTATAGTATATCTTGTAGAGATACTTTGCCTTGTATGAGCCATCAAAGTGTTCATCCACGACAATGACCTTGTCCTCTGCAAAAAGCTCAAACGTCAACCTTTTATTCTCGTTTTCAATCACAATCTTTTCGGTATTTGGCATGTACAGCTGATCAGGCCTGAAAAAGTCCTTAGGATATGAAGCACAGTAGTATTTGAGATATCCGTCATATGAACTCAAGATAGTACGTAGGTTAAAACGTTCATAGAACTCATAGGGATAGATGACAAAGGGAGGCTTGACTCCCGGTTTTTTATCCCCGCAGGCACTCATAAAAAACAGAAGAAAAAAAGACAAGAACACTACTCTCATTTTAAAATTATACCATCCATCATCATTCCTGCTAATTCTCTGTACGGATATCAGGGATAAACAGCAGATACTTCTTATCCTCAACCGATTCGCCAAAACCTATTAAAGCAGTGTCGATCCGCTTCTCTTCTTTGGAATAGGATACACAGACCTCATACATCATCGCCTCATTTGATAACGCATTTAACCTTTGCAGAAAGTCTCCTATGGATATCGGTTCATCCCTGCCGGGAAAAAGAAAAAGCTTCTGCTCTTTTTCATCAAGTTTCATATGGCTTATATCACTCTGCCAAGCAAGTGAATACTCCCCATTTTCTTGTTCTTTCAGACCCATTACACTCAGGGTGAAAAAGGCATCATTCCCTATTGCTGTACGTATATCTTCGATTACATCTATTATCAGTTTCATAATAAAATTATAACTTGCCTGGTGACCAAACAGGAAAAGATTATATAATTCATACATGAACCCTTCGCTTTTTCACTCAAAGATCATCCAGCTCAATGATGGCGCCTATGATGTGGTAGCCTATGAGAAGCGCTATCTGCTCCGTAAAGAGACCCGGCTTGACGGGAAGCTTATCAAACTTTATGCAGAGGAACTCGGGGGCAAGGATTTCATCTCTTTGAACTATTACCCCCTCCTTCAAGACGGCTTGCTCAAACCCTGCGAGATGCCGGAAGAAAAAGTCATCCAATTTATCATGGAACTTGAGCTCTCTCGCTAGCAAAATTCTTCTGTGCTTGCTTTAAGATGCAAGAACCTATAATTAACATATAATAATATTTTTTAGGCTGTTGATGACTCGGATATTCTTAATTGTTTTACTCTTTTCCCCATTTGCATACACCAATGCTGAATACCCGGAGTTTTTTTCCAAGCTTGGCACCCCTTTATATAAGGCAGACAAGGCATTTATGCAGCTCTCCCATCTCGAAGGCATGGAGAAAAAGGCGGAATATTACCACTCCCGGTCACAACACCTGCTGAGTGTGGCAAAGAGTGTCGAAGCTGATCCTAAAACAAAAAAAGCAGAAAGAAAGGCTTATGTCAGGCAACTCCGCCTGCTTGAAAAAGAGCACAATGAGATTCTGCTTACCATCAATGCCATCCTTCTAAAGAGCATCGACAATGACGACTACAAGACCTTTTCACAAATTATAAATGCCGATCTCGATACCATTTTAGACAATAATGTCATACGAAAACGATCCATGGCTTATTATGTCTCCAACCGGACACGCGGAATAATCGACAAACTTGACAAGATACTCTCATCGATCGATTCCGACCCCCAGTTATCCGACTATGTTCAGGGCCACCTTCCCAAAGTCCAATTAATAGAAGAGACCTATGCTTTAGACGGACCGATCCACAATCTATCCCTTTCACGAAATGCAAAACTTGCTTACCTTGCAAGCGATAGACACTGTTTTAAACTACTTCAAATCAAAAATTTCTCCAGCACATCGGAGCTATCTTCGTTTGCCTTTCCTGAAAAAGAATGCCGTCTGGTCCATCTCAATCTATCGCGTGATTTCACACATGCCTATCTCTCGGACCTCAATAACGGTTTTGCCATCATGGACGTCACCAGACCCAGGTCCCTTGTTCTCGAAGGTGCATATCCCAGGATGAAAGCCCTCTACTCGCTCACTTCTGATGATGAGAAAACAGCTTTTGTCGTACATAAGAACCGTGGTATCAGTATCTTGAACATCAGCAATATAGAAGAGCCCAGACTGCTGGCAAACTATAACCATGGGCTCAAAGCCTCGCGTCTTGCCTACGATGAGAACAGTTCCAGGCTTTATGTCACACATGAACAAGGACTGAGTGTCTTGGATGTCTCTATTCTCGGTAATCCACGTGAAGTACTACGCTATGATCTGGCACAAGGCGCCTACGATATTGTCTTATCGACAAAAAGAAAGGCTGCTTTCCTCTCATCCTATGACGAAGGCGTCCATGTCCTTGACATCTCTGATGAGCAGAATATCACCCGTATCTCGCGTTATCAGACTTCAGAAAAAGCTCACCAACTTACTCTCTCCGAAGATGAGACCGCCCTCTTTATCTCCACTATGACAAAGGATCTCTATCATGTCGATACACGTAAACTCGACGACTTAAGACATGTCGTGACCTACAGGCTGGAGGAAAAAGCGGGTTCAGAAGAAGTACCGACTGCCTTCAGTGCAACATTAGACAGATCACAAACACACCTCTTCATCAGTTACGGAGCAGCAGGCATCGCTAAGATCAGCCTTAAAAAATAAACCTTTCAACCTCATCATAAGCCAAGCATGAGTATAATACCGCTAATAAACTTTGCCCATAAAGAAGAGAAGAATGGACTATTTTGCAAAACGTATTATTCCCTGCCTTGACGTCAAAGACGGACGTGTCGTCAAGGGGGTTAACTTTGTTGGACTCAAAGATGCCGGCGATCCTGTAGAGGTGGCTAAGCGCTATAATGAAGAGGGTGCCGACGAGCTGACTTTTTTAGATATAACTGCCTCAAGTGACAACCGTGATACTATCGTTGACATTGTTGAACAGGTCGCAAAAGAAGTCTTTATCCCCCTTACCGTCGGTGGTGGTATCCGTAAACTTGATGATATTTACAAGCTTTTAAATGTTGGCTGCGACAAGGTCAGTCTAAACTCTGCTGCCATCAAGCGTCCCGAACTCATCAACGAAGGGGCGAAACGTTTTGGAGCGCAGTGTATTGTCGTTGCCATTGACGTAAAACGAACGGGCGAGCAGTATAATGTTTACCTCAACGGTGGTCGTGTGGATACAGGGATCAATGCAGTCGAATGGGCAAAAGAGGCTGTTGACCGCGGTGCGGGCGAGATTCTTCTGACATCGATGGACACAGATGGTACCAAGGCAGGCTTTGACATCCCTATTACCGAAGAGATCAGCTCTCTGGTCAATGTCCCTATCATCGCCAGTGGAGGTGCTGGAACGATGGAGCATATCAAAGAGGCCTTTGATCATGGTGCAGATGCCGCCCTTGCCGCTTCTATCTTTCACTACAAAGAGATCGATATTATGGATCTCAAACACTACCTTCACGATCAGAATATCCCGGTGAGGCTCTAAGATGATTATTTGTGCCGGCAATAATGAGACCTTCGATTTTGCGACACCGATGGGTGTCGGACTCGTAGAGACAGCCATGAACCTTACGCGCTTATGCCTTTTTGACAAACCGGAATTCCTTCTCTTCGTAGGTACCGCCGGTTCATACGGCAAGCATAAGATATTTGATATCATTGAATCTAAAACAGCAGCTAACATTGAGTTAGCATTCTTGCAGAATAAGGCGTACACACCTATAGACAACGTCGTTACTACTAATACAGAAGGGACAAAAGACGTTGTTGTCAACAGTTCAAACTACATATCAACCGATCCTGAACTGACCAAGAACTACCTGAAGTTCGGTGTAGAGATCGAGAACATGGAGTTCTTTTCCGTACTCAGGATTGCACAAGAGTTCAACATCCCAGCCGGTGGTGTCTTTTGTGTAACTAATTTTACTGATGAAAATGCCCATAATGACTTTTTGACTAACCATACCAAGGCCAAAGAGCTCTTAAGCGCACATGTGACCCGACGTATCAAAGAATTGACCTCATGAAACAGACAATACTGGACTTTACGAAAGAGGAGTTGGCGCAGGTCATCAAACCGGCCTTTCGTGCAAAGCAGATATACAGTTGGATCTATCACAACTATGTCAAAAGCTTCGATGAGATGCAAAATATCCCGAAATCCATGCGTCAAGAGCTAGATGAAAAGTACACTTTGATGCCACTGGATATTGTCAAAAAAGAGAGAAGCGATGACGGAACAATCAAATACCTTTTCTCTCTTCCCGATGGCAAGACTATCGAAGCCGTCTTGCTGCTGATGAAACCGGAAGAACTTGGCGATGACGGCGAGATCACCTCTGAGGCAAAATATACTGTTTGTGTCTCTACGCAGGTCGGTTGCAAGGTGGGATGCAGTTTCTGTCTGACGGCAAAAGGCGGTTTTACACGTGATCTTACACCCGGAGAGATCGTAGCCCAGGTCCTGGCTATCAAGATCGACAACAATATCCCTGCTGCCAAACGCATGAACATCGTCTATATGGGAATGGGTGAACCCCTTGATAATCTGGACAACCTTGCCACGGCTATCAAGATCTTCAAAGAAGAGGATGGCCTGGCCATATCTGCCAAACGGCAGACCGTATCCACCAGTGGCTTAAGTACAAAGATAGACAAACTTGGAGAGATGGACCTTGGTGTACACATAGCGATCTCCCTGCATGCCGTTGACGATGAATTGAGAACTGAGCTTATTCCTATGAACAAGGCCCATAATATCAACTCCATCATCGAGGCTGTCAAACGCTTCCCTATCGATACCAGAAAACGGGTGATGTTTGAATACCTTGTCATCAAAGACAAAAATGATGATATCGCCTCGGCAAAGAAACTTATAAAGCTGCTCAGCGGTATCAAAGCGAAAGTCAACCTGATCTATTTCAACCCATATCCCGGTACACCTTATGAACGTCCGAGTAAAAGTTCCATGATCGCATTTCAGGATTATCTTATCAAGCATGGGTTGATGTGTACTATCCGCCAATCAAAAGGGATCGATATTTCAGCGGCTTGCGGTCAGCTGAAAGAAAAAGATCAAGATGAATTGAAAAACATTCAAGAAAAAGACCACCTGGGTGGCAAAGGAGAGTTCTAATGCTGGCAACGGACCTGTTTCAGATCATCTTTATCAGTATTGTCGCTATTGTCGGCATCAGTGGGATGATTATCGTCGTACGATCAAAGGATGACGAAGACTAAATCATGGCAAAGGTGCTTTGATTCCGTCCATTCTCTTTGGATCGGTAAAGTGCCTCATCCGCACTGTTATATATATTGAACTTCGACATTGCTTCTGTGCAGAGGCTTGTTGTCACCCCCATAGAGACAGTGAGCTGTCCATAATCTTCATTATATTGGTGCTCTATGTGTAGTGCCCTTAATGCGGCATGGATCTTATCACTCAGCGTTCTGATAAAATCGGTCGGTGTATCATAAAGCAAGATTGAAAACTCTTCCCCTCCGAGGCGAAAAAGATAATCGTCTGTTCGATGCAACTGCTCCTGTAGTGTTTTTGCAACACTCTTCAGCGCTTCATCCCCCTTCTGGTGCCCATAACTATCGTTATACTTTTTAAAGTTGTCAATATCGATCATGAAAAAAGTAATACGTTTCTCCTCAGAGAAAGCACGTAAGAAGAAATGTTCAAATATGGTATCGAAATGCCGACGGTTATAGATGTTTGTCAGAGGGTCCGTAATGGCTTTCTTCTTTCTATCATCCGAAACGCGTTTTCGGATGAGATGTGCTTGAACCCTTGCTACAAGCTCATGTCCGTTAAAAGGCTTGGCAATATAATCAATAGCACCATTTTCAAAGCTTCTTTGTAGTGTTTGTATATCGTTATTCGCTGTTACCATGATAATAGGTATATCTTCACAATGCATGTCGCCAGAGAGAAGCTTACACCCTTCCGTTCCACTTATTTCCGGTAAAACATAGGATAACAATATCAAATCAGGCCTTCCGTTCTTCAACATCTCCAAAGCTGTATCGATACTTGTGCTCGTAAAGATGTTCTCGAAAGCCTCTTTTTTTAGAATAGCCTTGATAAGAGCACTGCTGTTTTCAGAGTTATCAACGATAAGTATTTTCATTGAATGAATATCAATACTGCTGTCCATCATAACCTTTACTGTTAATATTTAATATTCTAGCACTATTTGATAAATATAAGAAGAGAGTTTCCGATTCCCGGCATAATAACCGGAAATCAGGAAAAGAAAAAAGGGTTAAAATTAATTCATATTCGGACGAGGAGTTTTCTCTGTACTTGCAGGTAGCTGCGGGTACGCAATATCAGGTTTTTTACCTTTTAATGCCTGGAAGAAACTCTCAATTGATGCCGCCTCTTTATCACTGATATCTACGCCCAACTGAATGCGTCCCATCTCTTGAATCGCCTCTTTCAAGGTCCAAATCGTACCGTTGTGAAAATATGGTGCCGTCTCCGTGACATTACGTAAGGTCGGTGCCTTGACTAAACCGTTTGCATCACCTTTAAAATCTCCAACGTCTTTATATTTGTATTCGCCAGTAATCCCAAAGGCCTGCATTGAACCCCCAAGAGCTATACCGGTATGACACGTTGCACACCCTTTGTCGATAAAGGTCTTAAGACCCTCTTTCTGCTCTGCAGTCATTGCATCATCCTTACCGTTGAGATAAGCATCGTAAGGCGCCGGTGTAACCAGGGTACGTTCAAAGTTTCCTATTGTCGCTGTAATCGTCTCATAATCTATCTTTACGTCTTTGCCGTAAGCCGCCTTAAACGCTTCCACATATGCAGGCATCGAAGTTACTGTATTGACGACATGCTCTTTTGTTGCTGCCATTTCCGGACCGGCAAGGATAGGACCTTGTGCCTGCTTTTCCAAATGTGGGTCACGACCGTCCCAGAACTGTGCATCAAAGAAGACAGCATTATAGACTGTCGGAGAGTTCAAATGATGCGGATTGGGCGTCCACATGTGACCTATGGCTGCTGGAACACCATCTACACCACCCATACCAAGATTATGACAGGTGTTACAGCTGATGATACCACTTTTTGACAGACGCGGATCAAAATAGAGTTGCTTACCCAGTTTGACCTTTGCATTCGTTATCGGGTTCTTAGGGTCGTCAATAAGTTTACGAAGCTCTTTCGAACTCTCAGGAATAGCTACAAGACCTGCTTCCTTCGCTTGCTTGACTAATGATGATCCCATCATGACACTTACGGCTACTGTACTAATTACTACTGTTTTAATCATTTATTTTTTTCCTTTATCTATTTTTTACTTTTTAAACGTGACTGGTATTCTTGCGGATGCTTACATACCGGACATACTTTAAGAGCTTTCTTTCCTCGATGTACATGCCCGCATACTTCACATATCCACTCTTCTTCCTCATCACTTTCGTACTCATGGCCGGACTCAAGACGTTCCAGAAGTTCTCTGTACATCTTCTCATGCTCTACCTCAACCTTGCCTATTGCATTGAAGATCTTTGCGGCATCACTGTTGCCTTCTGCTTCGGCAATCTCTGCGAATTCCGGATACATCGTAAGGTTTTCATAACTCTCACCTGCAATCGCATCCTTGAGATTAGCTATTGTATCACCAAATTCCTGATTATTCTTCATCATATTATGAAGCTTGAACTCAAGTTTGGCATGCTGCTTTTCATTGTCAGCCGCGCGTTGAAAATGTGCAGCAATATCACGAAACCCTTCTTTTTGAGCTACTTTTGCATAATACTCATATTTATTGCGTGCCATGGATTCACCGGCAAAAGCCTTTAAAAGGTTGACCATCGTCAGGCTTGTCGTAATACACTCCATTGCCTTGCCGCAGCAGTGTAACTCACCGCCCCCGACATGGCTGACCTCAACTTCATTTCCACACACGGAACATTTATATGTTTCATACTGTCTCATCATGTCATTTCCTTTCAAATTAATCTATGTGTCAATTCTATCACCCTTCCTCTTAATGGAAAATAATTATCATTTACTAATATTACTTTAAAAAGATGTTCTATAGTTTATGTGATATCATTCTGATATGAATTATGAAACACTGTTACGTGATCACCATTTAAAAGTGACACCCCAACGTCTGGGTATCTTGTCTATTATGCATGAATACGGTCATATTGCTGTGGATGATCTTTTCTCACATATTAAAAAACGCTTTTCATCTATCTCTTTAGCGACCCTTTACAAGAATATTGATGCTATGCTCAAGAATAGACTGATATCCGAGAATAAGATACCGAATATGAAGACGCGATATGAGATAAACAAGGCACCCCATATACATATGCTTTGTACCCAATGTCATGAGTTTATCGATTTGGAACTTGAACTTGATTCATTGGTTACAGCGGCATCAGATAAAAGCCATTATATTATCAATGAAACATCAATCGTACTTTCTGGTCTATGTGAGAGTTGTCAAAATAGGTAGGAATAGGGTGATCTAGAAGAAACAGTCAACACACCAGGGAGACTGTTTGTGCAGAATGATACCACAAGAATCTTACATAAACAAAAAGCATGTCCCACCATAAAAAAAATTTCATGAATTTCTAAGATACTCTCTTAAAATTATTTTTCTTTCTTCTAAAAAAAAATATTTTTTTACCCAAATGTGTAATATTCACACGTTGGTCTAAGATGTGAACAACTTGAAAAAATAATTGCTTAAATCTATTTGATTCGACTTAATTTTTTATAAAAAATTCTTTATTTTTTCCTGAAATTTAACAATATCCGTTAATATTGTATTATCTTTGAAATCTCTATCAATCCCTATAAATAGGGGTTTTTAAATTATTACACAGTAAAGAAAAGTCCATATTATTATAAATATAAGTTTTACTGTAAGGTGTTCATAAATTTTATTCACACCTGCGTAGATTCTCAGTGACAAATCACACTCACCTGATCTCTTTCTATGAAAAAAAAGCTGGGCCTTGTAATATTCCTGTATTCAAAATGTGTCGAAACTGTAACCCGTCGCCATTAAAATCCCATATAACATTATAGATGTATAAAAGGATTCATATGATCTATGTCGAAGGAATGATCCGTCAAAGCTACCCTTCTCTTTATAATAAGATACCATCCATCGCTTTACGTCCTAGTATTGAACTTTTAAAAAAGCTTTTCCATGAAAAAGAGGTCAATACTTTTCTAAGTAAGCATGATCGTCTTAACGGATTGGATTTTGTAGAGGCCGTCTTAGAATATTTAAATATCTCTTACAAGGTCAACCAGCAACAACTTGAGAATATTCCGGCTATCGGTAAAGCTATCGTCGTTGCCAACCATCCTCTTGGTGCAGCTGACGCATTGTCGTTGATCAAGATGATCAGCAATGCCCGTCAGGACAAACGGGTTAAGATTGTAGCCAATCAGATGTTGTCACATATCCCCCAGCTTTCATCTTTACTCATATCTGTTGATAACATCAATGGAAAGTTGACACGTCAATCCCTGCATGAGATCAACAAGGCCCTCGAAAATGAAGAGATTGTTATTTTCTTTCCTGCGGGTGAAGTATCCCGTGCATCGCTCAACGGTATTAAAGACAGTCACTGGAAGAGTGGTTTCATCAAGATCGCCCAACGGACATCCACACCTATCCTTCCTATCTATATAGATGCACGTAACTCTTCTCTGTTTTATGCACTTTCTTTTATCTATAAACCTATGAGTGCTCTCTTGTTGGGACATGAACTGATGCGCTCGCACAAGCAACTCGATTTTAAGATTGGTGAGATAATCCCACACACCTCTTTCGAAAACACGCAGCTTTTACCTAAACAATATGCGCGCCTTTTCAGAAAACATCTTTACAGGCTTGCCAATGGACGCAAAGCACTTTTGGCAACAGAACAATCCATCTCCCATCCCGTTGACCGGCAGCAATTAAGAAGTGAGTTGAAAAAGGCTGAGAAGCTTGGCATTACTACTGATAACAAGGACATCTATCTTGTTGATGCCGAAGAGTCACCTAACGTATTGAAAGAGATCGGCCGCCTGCGTGAATATACGTTTAGAAAGGTTGGTGAGGGTACAGGTACAAAACGTGATACAGACAAGTACGATGACTACTACACCCACTTGGTTCTGTGGGATGACGAAGCACTTGAAATTGTCGGTGCTTATCGCATTGGTGAATGCTCATGGATAATGTCATGGTTGGGTAAAGAGGGACTATATATGAATGAACTCTGCAAGATTGACGATAAGCTTGATGAAAAACTTGAATCGGCTATTGAACTTGGACGAAGTTTTGTCCAGCCTAAATACTGGGGCTCTCGTGCACTTGATTACTTATGGCAAGGAATCGGTGCCTATCTCTCGCATAATCCTCAGATCAAATATATGTATGGGCCGGTAACTATCAGCAACAGTTATCCAAAAATCGCGAAAGACATCCTTGTCTATTTTTACTCTACCTACTTTAAGCCGGTTGATGCCACCTCTTCATCGACTTCAGGCTTTAAAGCGAACCATCCCTATATTCTCTCACGTAATACGAGGGCAGAGTTTGAACAGCTCTTCCAGGGACAGGAGTACCCAGAAGCGTTTCGTACATTAAAATCCTACTTGAAAGGTTTGGGGGTTTCTGTTCCAACCCTATATAAACAATATGCTGAGTTATGTGAAGAGGGTGGTGTGAACTTTTTTGATTTTGGTGTTGATCCTAGTTTCAACAATGCTATCGATGGATATCTATTGGTAGACCTTGATAAATTAAAAGCAGAGAAAAGACGCCGCTATCTAATCCAGGAGTGAGAGAGGATCCGCCGCAAAAATGTCTTTTGAACTGACACAATATTCCGGTCCGTGTTTAAAACAGAGTTGATTGGCGTGCAGCATCAGCCTGCTTGCACCACTCTTTTTAATACGTTCCTCTTTACTAATCTCTCTATCTAAAAACCTTACAACATCTTCATCTTTTTGACCGTAGATCGGATCACCTACAATCGGATGTTTCACGTGAAACAAATGGACTCTAATCTGATGCTGTCTGCCTGTTAGCGGTGAAGCTTCCACTAACGACATATCTAACTCAGGATAGTAACACAAACGTTTGAAACTGGTTTGTGAAGGTTTTCCCTCGACATGAACCTTTACCACCATCCTAACAATTGCACTTTCATCTTCTCGTCGTAATAGAGGTGCATCCACGTAAAGCTCGTTTGGAAATTCACCATGTACTAACGCGAGATAACTCTTCTTTATTTCTCGGTTCTCAAACATCATTTTCAAGCTGCGTTCGGATGTTTTATTCTTTGCAATTAATAACAGGCCGCTTGTCTCCTGGTCAATACGATGTGTGATATTGGCATCACGTCCAAAAGCATGTTTTGCTTCATCAATGATGGAGTAGGGGGTATATCTGTTTTGCGGATGAACCAATACACCTGAAGGCTTGTCATAAATGGCAAAGTCGTTCGTCTGAAAGATCGGTTGCAGTCCACGTGTCTCCGGTTCAAAACAGATAAAAGAGACTTTACCTTCAAGGAAACCTGATGTATGCGACATCACTTCATCATTAACACTCAAGCGCCCTTTTGCGATCAAACGCTGTGCTTCTTTTTGAGTATAGTCTAACTCTTTCATCAGAAATAGAAATGCCTTTGTCCTCTCCTTGACAATAAACTCTTTACGAACAAACGGCATCATCTTCCTTGTTAAATAATCCTGGTATTTTATCCAATGTCAACTGAAAACGACATAGATGTTTCACGTGAAACATACCGTATAGAACATAGACCATGCAACCTTTAACTAGATACTAAGTGACGCTTGGATAACATTGCGATATTAAATCACTCCCCCTATAAGGTACATATAATGGTAGAACGTTACGCCAGAAAAGAGATGTCTGAAAAATGGACACAGCATGCGCGTTATGCAGCATGGCTAGAAGTCGAAAAAGCAGCCGTTAAAGCATGGAACAAGCTAGGCCTTATTCCTGATGATGATTGTGAAAAAATCGTAAAGAATGCAAGCTTTTCCGTAGAACGTATAGAAGAGATCGAAGCCGTAACCAAACATGATCTTATTGCATTCAATACAAGTGTGTCTGAGAGCCTCGGTGAAGAATCTCGCTGGTTTCACTATGGAATGACCAGTTCAGATGCAGTCGATACAGGTGTCGCATTACAGATGAGAGACTCACTAAAGATCATTATCGATGATGTAAAGATGCTGATGGAGTCGATCAAAAAAAGAGCCGAAGAACATAAGTATACTTTAATGGTCGGTAGAAGTCATGGTATCCATGGTGAACCTATCACTTTTGGTCTGACTCTTGCTGTCTGGTATGATGAGACTGCCAGACATCTTAAAAATCTTGAAGAGACAATGGAAGTGATCTCTGTAGGACAGATATCAGGAGCAATGGGTAACTTTGCACATGCACCATTGGAACTTGAAGAGTATGCGATGGCAGAGCTTGGATTAAAACCGGAGCCATGTTCTAACCAAGTCGTACATCGTGATCGCTATGCACGACTTGCTACAGCACTGGCAATGCTTGCATCTTCAGTTGAGAAGTTTGCCGTTCAGGTAAGACACCTTCAACGAACAGAAGTATATGAAGCCGAGGAGTATTTTGCCAAGGGTCAAAAAGGTAGTTCGGCGATGCCGCATAAACGTAACCCGATTTTGACAGAGAATATCACCGGTCTTGCCAGGACTATCCGTGCCTATGCCATACCGGCATTGGAAAATGTAGCGCTTTGGCATGAACGGGATATTTCACACTCATCAAGCGAGCGTTTCTGGCTACCGGATGCATTTATCACAACAGACTTTATGCTACACCGTATGAACAACGTCATTGCCAACTTGACGGTCATGCCGGAGAACATGATGAAAAACCTTAATCTTACAGGCGGACTTGTTTTCTCTCAACGTGTTCTTCTTGAACTTCCGCTTCAGGGTGTCAGCCGTGAGGATGCTTATAGGATTGTGCAACGCAATGCGATGAAAGTATGGGAAGAGATACAGCAGGGCAAACCTACGACAAATGATAAAGGGGAGTCACTCTATCTTGGTCATCTGTTAGCGGATGAAGAACTAAGAAGCAAGCTTAGCGAAGAGCAGATCCGCGAATGTTTCAACTATGACTATTACACTAAAAATGTAGACGCTATCTTCAAGCGGGTGTTTGATAAAGAAGCATAACGAAAAAGCTTTATGGCTACAGCTTGGTCAGCTAACAAGAAGTCATATTAACTAAAATAAACATCTATATTTTCATAGATGTTTATTCATCAAACTTTCTTCTAAAAACATCAAAATCTTTTCAATAATTACAGCTTTGTTTTAAAATTATCATGGTATATTCTCTTAGAAATAAAGATCAAAAAGTATCATAACGAGAGGTAATTTGAATGATAACTGTCATCAAAAGAAATGGACGAAGTGAACCTTTAGACAT
>JBFFSC010000031.1:0-14262 GCA_041572615.1 Sulfurimonadaceae bacterium | reverse complement strand
TACCGGTAAAGAGCTTATCGCAACCGCCGTACACAACCTCTCCAATCGAAAAAACGGTCCGCTCATCAAACTCAACTGTGCTGCGATCAGCGAGACCCTTTTGGAAAGTGAACTCTTTGGACATGAGAAAGGTGCCTTTACCGATGCCAAAGAGATGCGCAAGGGTCGTTTTGAACTGGCTGACGGCGGTACACTTTTCCTTGATGAGATCGGTGATATCACCCCTTCGCTTCAGGTCAAGCTATTGCGTATTCTGCAGGAACAGGCCTTTGAGCGTGTGGGCGGGACCAAGACAATAAAAACAAATGTCAGGCTTGTCGCTGCGACGAACAGAGATCTGGAAAAAATGGTCCAAGACGGAGAGTTCCGAGAAGACCTTTACTACCGCCTTAACGTCATTCCGGTCAACCTTCCTCCGCTTCGTGAACGTTTTGAGGATGTGAAACTGCTTTTGGAAAACTATCTTCAAAAGTTTATGAAAGAGCATAAAAAGAAGATGCACTTCTCAAAAGAAGCACTTGAAATACTGCTGGACTACCCATGGCCGGGAAATATACGTGAACTTCAAAACACGATGGAGCGTATTGTCCTGATCTGTCCCGAAGGTGAGCTTCAACCCGTGATGCTCAACCATGTACTCCCGTTCAACTATCAGAAGATGTATGTCAAAGAAGAGCCTGTCGTCGTCCAGGAACCGGAACAACACACGCCTGAGGCACATACACCGATGCTGACAAAATCAAGTCTGCAGGAGATGGAAAAAGAGTCTATCATCCAGGCCCTTATCGATAACAGGGGAATACAGACAAAAGCGGCTGCACAGCTTGGCATGAGTGCCCGTCAGATTGGATATAAGATACGAAAATATGGAATAGACTTGTAAGAAGAAGTTTGGAACACAACTTGCAAAAGAATAGATATATCATACAAAGGATTGCCTATGGAACTGATCTATTATTCTAAAGCGCCAATAGCATTGTACTATGGCATTTAACCTCGAAGCCTTGTCGGCTTCATCATCAATCATCACCCCGTGAGACTATCTTTGCCACGACTTCATCGGGCAGCTTCTTCGCCTGAGGTTCGATAAACCACACATCACCGTTGGTAAGATTGACATTCCCACCCCACTTATCATCACTGTCATACTCAAGGTCTACTATGATCTCTTCCATATCGCGCTTTGCTATATAAAAAAGTATCTTTCCTTCATCGTTTACACGTAACATTACTTTTGCCATTTTTTTTCCTTTTTAATTGATTGGTTCCCAAGACTAAGCGAGATGAAGCATCTTTTTGATCTTGTACCAAATGTTGTTGCCAACCGGAGTAGAGAAACTCACCTCAAGCAGACCGACACTTAACTGTTTTACATATGAAGCGGCATCAAAATACCCGTTGCTCTTCTCGGGATAGTCCTCCCGATAATGGACCCCTCTGCTTTCCAGGCGGGCTTCGGCCGAGATGACCATCGCCTCAGCGATCAGGAGTGCGTTTTTGAACTCCAAAATAGACGCAAGTTCGACATTATTGTTCAACTCTTTGTTGACACAATGCAGACCATAATCCAGTCCCATCAGGTAATGAATGTATTGTAAAGCCTGATGCAGTGAGAGGTCGTGCCTGAACACGCCTGCGTTCTTAAAGAGATTGCCTCCAAGGTTTTTTCGTAGGGCATTGATATTGAACTTGCTCTCACCTTCAATAATCAGTTCAATTCGCCGCCATTCCTTCTCTACATAGGCGTAATCGATAGGTTGAAAATCCCTTTTCAATGCTGCCCTTGCTGCCTCTCTTCCGGCCATGCGTCCGAAGTAGGCACCTTCAAGCAGTGAATTCCCTCCCAGACGGTTTGCCCCATGTACTCCTGTCACCGCACACTCGCCGCAGGCAAAGACAAAAGGCATGTCCGTAGAGGTATCCTCACGTGTCCAGATCCCACCGATGCTGTAATGTGCTGCCGGTTCGATCTCCAAAAGTTCTTTAGTGATATCGATACCTGCTGCACTCATCGCTGTCTTCCGTGTAGAAGGAAGCTTTTTATCAATAAGTTCTTCGCCCAGATGACGCATATCGAGGTAGACCTTATGCCCTTTTTGGATATGCTCTATGATCTCTCGGGAGAGCTTGTCCCGTGTGAGTAGTTCGTCGGTGAAACGCAGACCGTTCTCATCTACGATATAGGCACCCTCGCCTCTTGCTGCCTCGCTGATCAATGTCCCGTTGTGGGCCAAGGTTGTCGGATGGAACTGGACAAACTCCATATTGCTCAGGCGCATTTTCGCCCGCATCGCTGCAGCGATCACATCTCCCGAACTCTCCTGGGAGTTGGTGCTGTACCCGCGAAATATTCCTGCATAACCGCCGCCGGCAAGGACAAGCGACTTACAGGCAAAGGCGATAACCTGAGAGTTCTGCCTGCGCAATACAGTTACACCTGAGAGCCGTCCCTTATACTGGGTGATATTAAGAAACTTATGATTTGCAAGGATATGAACGCCCTCATTCCGGCACTGCATCAAAAGTGTCTGTACAATCGATGCTCCTGTCCTGTCTGCGATATAGCAGGTCCTCTCGGCCTTCGTGCCGCCAAAGGGGCGCTGCTGGATATTGCCATCACTGTCCTGATCAAATCCGACACCCATCTCTTTGAGCTCATTGATGATATGCGGTGCTTCCTGGCACATCCTCTTGATGTTGCTCTCGTGCGAAAGTCCGTCCGAACCCTCTATGGTGTCATTGATATGCCCCTCAACAGAGTCATAGGCTTCGAGGTTGATGACGGCATTGATACCGCCTGAAGCAACGGCCGAGTTTGAACGGAAAGGATTCCCTTTGCTCAATACTGCGACATTGAAACCGGCACGCTTTGCATATAAAGCTGCATAGAGCCCTGATATACCGGAGCCGACGACGATGACGTCATACAGCATGCTTTACTCCGAACACCTGATCAACCGCCTCTTTGGTCGCATTAGGGACGTATGCCAGTAAGAGATTGTCTTCGACATGTTGCGGATCGACGGCACCAAATAGAGATGAAACGACATTTCCCATACGTGCAAACTGCAGTGCTGTCACAATATCAGTCAGCTCATCCGTTCCCAGCGCCTTGCGAATGTTCTCATCGAACTTTCCTTTAAACAGGTTCATCTGCAGCAGGGATGAAGAACCGACCATCTTGAGGTTGTAGCCGTGTATCATCTGCATCAAGGTATAATACCTGCCGTCAGGCCCCTGCTGGTTTGAATAGGTATACGCTTCAGTCTTGACAATATTGTAAGGGGACTGCACATATTTGAAATGATGTCCGCTCCCACCGACCTCGAGAGCGATCTCTACGATCTCTTTCAGGCTGATATATTCCGTATGCTCTTCTTCGTACAAGAAAGCGTTCCACGAAGCAATTCCGTAATGGCGTATCTTTTTCTCTTCTACCAGTTTCTCAAAGAGTTCAAACGCCTTCTTGATTCTCTTTTTAAACTGTTTGCGATCGACATACCCAAGCTGTGTCTCCGGATTGTGAAGATACATGACATCAAGTGTCTTCAGGTTAAGGTTCTCCAATGACTTTTCAACGCTCCAGCGCAGGTACGAAGGGCTCATACAGTGCTGGTCGATGACAATATCCTCTTTAGAGGCAAGACCTTTGCTCAAGACATTGTTTTCGATCCACTCATAAGGGTTTTGCGGAAAAGGGTATTCAAGAGGCAGAAAACCTGCCTTTGAAGTGATGAAAAGCTGGTCTCTGCTCACCTTGCCATCAGCGATTAGCTCACTGATCGCTTCACCGATCTCTTCCTCACTGACCTGATAGCGGTAGTTAATAGCAGTATCGATATGATTGATACCATTAAGTACCGCTGTCTTGATCGCGTCCTTGTAGTTAAGCACATAGTTCTCTTCACGGTAAGGCTCTTTTCGAAATGTCCCGAGCCCAATAGAAGAGACGAAGACCTCACCGTCAAAGCGGTAGAAGTCTTTACTGTACTGTTTAAACTGCTTCAGATAAGAAAAAGTGCCCTCTTTTGTCGCGTAATTCATTATGTTACGATTACTTTCAATGGTGCTTTGAGTTTAAATGCCAGCATGTCCTGAATCCCGGCAAGCGTTGTTGTCGTATTCATCGAACAAGACATACATTCACCCTGATATTTGATGAGGACTTCAAACTCGCTGTTCTCCTCTTTGATATCGATCAGCTCGACATCACCGCCGTCAGCTTTAAGTGTCGGTCTGATGTATTGCTCGAGTATTGCTTCTACCGACTTGATACGCTGGACAAGACTCATCGAAATAAAACTTCCGTCACCTTTAGCCTCAATGATCTTGCGTGATTTCTCTTCAGCATCCATCTCTTCTTTGGCTTCGGCAAGCAGATCGACGATATAGACATCTTTCGCCTCATGACCGCCCTCTTTGATACAGGATTTACAGAAACCGCCGGCTTTGGTATAGTCCGTTACCTCTTCGACAGTGGTAAGCTTGTTCAGCTTGATGACCTCTTTAAGTGTGTCTTGCGTCACACGGGCACATTCACAAATGATAAACTCGGTCTCAAAGCTCTCCATATCCACACCCTTATAGATAGAGGCTGCTTTTTTGATAACATCATAGGCCATGACCGAACAGTGCATCTTCTGTCCGGGAACGGCAGGAATATCAGGCTCATCCCTCAAGGCCTTCTCAACGTCGATGTTTGTGATCTTCAATGCATCATCAACCGTCTTATCCATACAAAGCTCTGCCATCATATCTGACGAGGCGATTGCCGTACCACAACCAAAGCTTTTGAACTTGCTGCTTTTTATCGTATCTGTTGACGGATCGACCAGCCAATAGAGACGGACTGCATCACCACAACTCTCCGCACCAAAGTCGGCAATGATCAGTTTGTCATCTCCGGCCTCAGCTTCAGTAATCTCACCCATATTCACAGGAGCATTCATGCGTTTTTGTACTTCTTGTGAATACTCTTCCCAGAGTGCTCCACCGATTAAATCATCTCTTGCCATTGTAATCATCCTTCATATTTATCTATGTGCTTTTAATGATGCAAGTTTTATTCTTGAAGGCTAGAATACGAGGCATACATTTTTGTCAGATTTCCATTTCACCTACAAATGTCTAAAAATTGTCCACCTTTTGATTTTCGGGAACATTCCTTGTATGTATAATAGATAATTATTTACAATCAAAGGATTTACATGTTTTTGTTAACAGCAATATTCAATGCAGCCTGCCTGGATGATGTGCTTACAGATCTGTATAAATCAAACATAGAAGGCGTTACCATCAGTGATGTCAGCGGTAAAGGAGATCTTGGTATCGTTATGGAAAAAGGAAGGACAAGGCTCTATAAGAATGTACGCCTTGACATCGTCGTCTCTTCAATAGAGTTTAAAGAACTTGCCCAGGAGGCTATTCGCTCCAACATCCGTGACTTCCATACAGGCTCGGGAAAGATGTGGGTAACACCCGTACTTGAAGTAGAACGTATCCGTACCGGAGAGAGAGACAAGGCTGCCCTTGCCCATTCCGAAATGAGTAAAACAAGACATTAAGTCTAAAGAGAGCTTTTCCACGTAGGATAGAAGAGTGCTTATGCTAAAATATGACAGTTATGTAAAAAAGGGGTAATTATGAGTGTTATCAGCTTTCTGGCAGGTGCCGTCTGCGGTGCTGTTGCGATGAAGATCTATATTGGAAACAAGACTGAAGTGTGTGAAGAGCAGCTGCAATCCGAGCATCTGAAAAACCAGGTCCGCGAAGAGGAATCGGCTAAAACGCAAAACATAGAGATCACCGCTGATGGCAGTGTCGAAGTCGACCCGACCGATGAAGAGATCATCATTGCAGCGGTCAAGACCCTTAAACGCTCAAAAAGCCGGATCTCTCTCGCTGCTGTGACACGCGAATCCGGTCTTTCGAACTATAAAGTTACAAAACACAAAGAGCTGATCGAGACACTCAAGTCCAAATAGGCTCTTGTTCGACTGGACTCTGTCCGGTGGCACTATTGTCACACTAAGCACCCTCTTAAATGCTTGCCAGACGGTATAAAAACTTTCGTTCTTTAAATGAAGGTATGTTAAGTTCCTGGCGGTACTTCGCAATCGATCGCCTGACCATCTGAATTCTAAAACGATCCTCTATCTTCTCATGCAGGACCTTGTCACTAAAAGGTTTTTCTTTGTCTTCACTGTCGACGATACGCTGCATGAAATGTTTGATCTCAGAGGTTGAGACTTCACCGATAGCATTGGAAAAGAAGTCCTTAAAGGCCAATACACCCCGTTCACATTCAAGGTACTTGTCACTGATAGCCCTTGAGATCGTCGATTCATTGAAGCCCAGAACATCAGCGACATCCTGCAGTCTCAGTGGTTTCAGCTCGCCTCCCATAAAAAAGGAATACTGTTTCTCGATCAGGACAATGGCTATATTATACAGGGTCGCCTTTCTCAGATCGAGCAGCTTGACAAGTTCTCTTGCCTCCTTGAACTTCTGTTTGGCAAAGTTGTCATGTTTGTCAATCATGTTCACACTCAAGTCAGGGTAAAAGCTGTGATTGATACGGATCTTGAACTCATCCTCTTTAAACTCAATATACATATCAGGCAGAATAGCCGTCTCCGATTCCATATAGGCAAGTGCCGGAGGATTCTTCATATGCTGGATGACCTCTTTCGCATCATGGATACGGGGATGTTTTAAAAACTTGTCAATATTCTCAAACTGCACGATCAAAGCACCCAGCAAGATACTCAGCTCATCATCGACCTCAACATCGTTCAATTGGAAAAGAAAGGACTCCTTGTAATCGACCGCTCCTACACCGGAAGGTTCCAGATAGGCAAAGCGCTGACGTACACGCTCGACCTCATAGACTGTCGTATCACACTGCTTGGCCACCTCTTTGAGATCACCTTCAAAATAGCCTTCCTCATTGATATAGAAAATTATCTGTTTGGCTATCTTTTGCGAGATCGGGGTGGGAAACAACGGTGCCGTGATCTGATCATCAAGTTTTTCATAGAGTGACTGAGAGGAGACACTCATCCACTCAATCTCATCCGACGAGGCATTGGAGACATGGTTCTGGTACTCCATGTAGGCAGAGTGTGACTGCTTCGAAGAACTCTCCGTCACCTCAAAACCGGAAGAGACTTCCAGACACGGGTTCTCATTGGTGATGACCTGAATATGTTTGTCAAGATCACTCAAAGAACATTGCAACAGTGGAAGCCAGGTCTGCATAGAAAGGCGCGGTAGTTGTTTCTGTTTAAGGTTAAGGGCTTGTTTCATGGGTAAACTTCTTTTATTATTCCATAATATTATAGACTTTATATTTTCTCATAAAAGCAAAACTGTGATGCTTTTTTACTCTTTATGCATATTATGTTCTAGAAAGTGTGGGAAGTGCGACAAAATTGTCGCTTTAGGCCTTGCCCTGCCGAAACAGGACTGCCGAAGGTTAGTACTTAAGGCGTACCAGTCCGTTAGGTTCGACGATCTTCATCTGACATGAAAGACGTGCTTTAGGGCTTGATTCGTTCAACATCTTCATGACCGCAACCTCTTTTTCCGTAACCGGGCTTAAAAACTCCATACCTGATTCGATCATTACGACACAGGTACCACATTCACCATCTCTACAACCAAAAGGAAGCGCACTTCCAGATGCTTCTACAATATCCTGAATTGTTTTTCCCGGCTTGACGTTAAGTGCCAGAAAGTCATTCATTATTTCTACGCGTGTTGTCATTGTTTTCCTTATTCAAATGGTTTTACTAAAATATCGCTTTTAATAATACACTGGCAAGCTAGGCGTACCGGTGTCTGGCGATTGAACTGCTGAGCTACCTCAGCCTCTTTCTTTGTAATAGCAGACATCTCGACTAAAGTATCGAGTTCTTTATCTTCCATATACACAGACTGTGCATTGGCGTCATAATTCTCCTCTGTCGAGTCCATCGCTTCAGTTACACTGAGGTCTTCTATTTTAACGGCACAACTACCGCAGGTTCCATCTTTACATTCCGTTGGAATCTTGACCCCGTTACTTTCGGCCGAACGTAACAAAACATCACCGTTACGGGCGATAACACGTTTGTCCATCTCTTCACCGAAGCCACAAAAAATGGTATTGACCATGTTTTCTCCTTCATTGCCTTAGGAGTTATGGCTCCTAAGATCATTTTCAATCCCCAAAAAGAGGCTATTCTCCCTCTTTTTGAGATTGATCGGCAGCTTTTGCAGCAGCACGTTCAGCACGGTGTTCTCTGATCCAACGAAGTTCTTCTTCTACCTCGTCATAACCGTCATATTCGTCAATAGCAACCAGTTCTGCCTCGCGACAACCGAAGGTAGCGCCCTCTTCAATAAAGTGCACTTCGTAGATACGAATGACTTGCAAGAAGTCACCGATGACCTTGACATATCCTTCTGCTCCGGGATGTACCAGGATAGCATCCTTGGCGTGAAAAGGGTTTGTCCCATCATTACGGATAGGCTTGAGAAGTCTGACACGCTGTCCTATACGAAAAACCGGAAGGATCTCGTCCTTAGTTGAAGCTGATACTTGGCTGGCTTGTGCATGCGTGAGTTCCATTGCTAACCTCCTCTACGTCGCTACATTCTGATGAAGTGGAACAGGTTCCACAGGCACTCGGGTTGTCATACATCGCCCAGACATCTGCTGCTGAAGGGGCATATCCGTTTTCAAAATTTTTATAGACGCTTATCAATGCAAATTGATAGAAGTCCAGGAGCTCCTGATCTTCCAGCCCTTTTTGCTTGGCTGTCTCGATCATCTCTCCAAATTTTTTCATAATATGAAAACGCTTGATATAGACAAGACGTTCATCATACTCCAAGTCGAAAAAGTCAAAATAGTCTTCCGTATCTGTGAGTGATTCAAACTCTGCTATCGTACCCATCTCTTTTCCTTTATTTTGATTTATGCAATTTATTTTCT
Source organism: Sulfurimonadaceae bacterium (assembly GCA_041572615.1). Lineage (GTDB taxonomy): Bacteria > Campylobacterota > Campylobacteria > Campylobacterales > Sulfurimonadaceae. Next base: position 5,282 of record JBFFSC010000031.1, on the reverse strand, counting down.
ACCGATTTTCATACAAAACACTACAATTTTGTAGACTTTTATATTCCCATCTCTGACTTGACCTGATCTGCCCAGCTGGTGATGCGGGTTTCAGTAAGGTCTTCCTGGTTCACGTCATCGATTGCCAGACCGACAAACTTACCGTCAATCTCTGCCAAAGATGCTTTGTAATCATAACCCTCTGTCGACCAGTAACCGTATTCTGTGTCCGCACCCAGTTTTGAAAAGACAGTTTTCATCTTTCCAAGTGCCGAGATAAACTCTTCACCATGACTCTCCTGATCACCTGCACCAAAGAAAGCGACTTTTTTTCCCGAGAAATCAGGCTCATCGTTTTCCATCTCAAAGAGCGGGTCAACCCAGTCACGCTGAGGGTCACCCTGCCCCCATGTCGAACATCCGATAAGCAGGACATCGAAGTCATCAAATTGGTCCAGATCGTCATAATCCTCTTCCATATTAATCAGTTCCGCACCTTCGAACAGCTCTTCAAGCTTTTCAGCTGCACTCTGTGTTGTTCCGCCGCTGCTGCCTACAAAAATTCCAATATTTGCCATTTTTCTCTCCTATCCTTTACATGGTTTGTATTGTTCATAGATCTCAAAAGCCCTGTCAAGGTACTTCTGTCCCTCATCATAAAGCTTATCGATGGTTCTAAACCCGAAACGGTGTGCATCTTTAAAATACTTGTCCACAAGGACGATCTTGTCTGCGATGACAATACAGCGTCCAAAGCCTTCATGGCTCATCTCCATCACGACATTACACATTACGCCGGTCTTTCTCTCAAACTGCAAAGCGACTGCTTTGAAGATCATCTTGATCTCTCCGATAAGCATCTCGTCAATATCTGCGATAATAGGGATGTTCTTCAAGTCCTCTTTCGTCTTGACATATTTCTTGATCAAGAGCTCCTCATCGCTCATCTTTGACCAGTTCCCGAACTGGTCGGTGGCGCGTAGCTGACGGATCAACTCTTCTGTAAATGCATTTTTATCTATAACTTCACTCATGTTCTTCCTTTTTTTGTGATGATCACTTAACTGGCGTAACTGTGATCTTTTTTTATCATGCTTAAATATGTCAGCGTATCGGAGATGGAATCCCTGACCATCTTCGACTGCTCGATTAACTCGTTCAGACTGCTCTGCTCATAAGAGTCCCTCTGAGCTTTGTGATCTGATGCTTTCCTGTCTTTCTTTTTGTTCATAATGTTCTTTCTCTTTTTTATGCTACTCTGCAGCCCAACGTGCCAGACGCGGATCTTCCGTCGTCTCGATGTTCATGATCTTCTTGACCCACGGCGGTGGGTTTCCATTGACCATCGCAACAAGTTCGTCAAGCACGTCAACGATCTTGCGCGGTTCGTTGACCTTCATCGGATTGATACCCGCACGGATGACTTTTGCAGCTGCTGTTCCCCCGATGGATTCACAATACATCACATTGATGCCCTTAAGTGCCTTGACTTTGAAATCCGTCTTGTCATCACCGCTGAGATTAGCCGTATCTGTTTTCACGACACCGTTAAGCTCATATCCGTCTTTTGAAAGCCTGTAGACGACAAACTCCTTGGCACCGCCAAAGTGGGCATTAATTACTTCCATATCCTTGGTAGCAAATGCGACTAGCATCGCATCCTCCATCTTGATCGTACTCTCTACTGTTATTTTGGTTGATTCACCCATGAAATTCACCTTTGTATTTATTTTTAAGCATCATGCTTGACATGCCGCAACGCATTGGCGACTTCGAAGATAAAATGTGTGCTACCTTCATACAATTGATCACTCTTCAACTGGTTACCCAGCTCTTCGTAGTTTGGAAAACCGCGTAAGATGAGAGCAGTATGTTTACTACTGTGCAATAAACGTTCTGCATGGAAATTTGAAATCACCATATCCGCTTTTTCAAAGAAGGCTCTAGCATCTTCAAGGTCACCGACAAAGACTTTATCCGCCTTTATCTCTTCGAGCACAGGTGTGTAATTTGTCGCTATTACCGCGTCTATGCTCCCTCCGACACTCTGGATAAGTTCACAGATACCAATACACATATCCGGTTCTCCGGTGACGACAAAATGTGATGACCCGATGAGGAAATGGGCATCCAGCATCGCATCCTGAAGTCTTCCCCTCCATCGTTTGACAAGAGGTCGTGGTTCGATTTGTCGTATTTTCATCAATTCTGCGACAAATTTGTCGTTCATCTCCAGACCCATAAGATGATTGAAATGAATATGCGTGATTTCTTCGTTCTTTTTCAGCAGTGCCGCAGAGGCTATTTTCATTGACTCTCCGATTGTAATCACTGTGGCGCATGAGCCCAACTCTCTAATATCATCGATGCTGATTGCGCCGGTACCCAGTTTTCCCTGTCCTTCACTAAGGTATCCGTCAAGCGAAGTCGAAAGATCAGGAAGTGCATAGGTCTCAAAACCGAAACCTTCACAACACTCTTTTATCTTTTCGATCTCGGCAGGCTGCATGCTCACGTGAGGAAGCAGCAGCAGCTTGTTGGCTTTGACTTGTGTGCTTTCCTGCGTATGCTGCTCAATGAGTGCTTTGACGGTCAAGGCCCAGCCGCTCTGCATGCCGCCCTCATAATCAGGCGTGTTGACATAACAGTAAGGGATCTCTATATGCATCCCGACACCGCGGACATCATCACCCTTTGTCTCCGTCAGCCCTGTCGTGTGCAGACCGATAAGTTCCGGCTTCATATTCTTGTTTTTCTTGGTAATGTTCTCTATGGAGAGCAGGATCGAGTAATCCCCGCCGTCCAGAACCGCTGTGATATCACTCACAGAGGTGTTATACATCGGGATAGGTTCATTGAAATGACGCGTATAGAAGACCTTTGTATAGGAAGCACACCCTTGCGAGGCGTGCATCAGCGGAAGACAGTTCCTTATACCCATATAGGCCAGAGCAGCACCCATTGGCTGAGAGTGTTTGATGGGATTGATCTGAAGCGGTTTATGCTCTTTACGTATGAGTTCATACTCCATCATACCACCTCCCATGGTGCTTTTGCCGCGACATTGGCAAAGACCGGGTTTTCAAAGGCATATTTCAAGTCCTGAGCCAGGTTAAGCAGACCTTCGTAACCGCCGTAACTCACTTTTTTCTCCTGGTTGACATCGATAAAAGAAATTTTCTTTTTAATGGCGGTATAGAGACTTCGTCCACCGGCAAGCAGGATATGTGCGCCCTTCTCATCGATTGCCTTGGCCTGTTCGGATGCAGGCGATTTCATCAGAAGTCCCTCCTCTCCAAGGTACTCTCTCGCCTTGGCAATATCATCCTCCGTCGACTTTTTAATCGACGTGGCAACTACCTCTATGCCAAGGTCCTGCAGACCCGAAGCAATCGACCAGGCCTTGTTACCACCCGTATTGAGTACTGCTTTTTTCCCTGCAAAGAGTTCTTTATAAGGGACAAGTCTCTCTTCAAGCTTGGCATCTTCTTCGGCGATAACGGCTTCTGCCCTGGCGATTAACTCTGGATCTCCCAGGGCTTTGACGATCTCTCTGATCGCAAAAGAGGTATCACGGCGTCCATAGAAAGAGACAGATATCCATGGGATCTCATACTGCTCTTTCATCTTTCGACACAGGGTGATCAGGGACTTGGCACAGACGATGACATTAAGCTTGGCTCTGTGTGCCGTTCGTATCGAACTGACACGACCGTCCCCACTCATGCTTGAAAGGACTCTGATCCCGATCTTCTCAAAGATAGGAAGATACTGCCACATATCACCTGTCACATTGTAGTCTCCAATAAGGTTGATATCGTAAGGTGTCGTCTTTTCAGGCTCTTTCGTACCGATAAGATGCTCCAATACTGCCTCACCGGCCAACCTGGATCCGAGGTTCTTGCCCCCTACAAATCCGGGTGCATGAACCGGGACGACGGGCACACCGTGGCGCTCACTGCCCAGCTTACAGGTCATATCGATATCATCACCGACAAGTGCCGTCACACAGGTCGAATAGACAAAGATCGCTTCAGGCTTGTATTTTTCCATGACGAAATCGATGGAGTCTTCCAAACGCTTGTCCCCGCCAAAGATGACATCATTGGTCGTGATCCCTGTCGTAAATCCCATAAAGGTATGATTGCGTCCCTCATATGAACTCAGTGTCTCCCTTGTCTCCCATGATGCACCCAGGCATGTCTGGGGACCATGGACGAGATGCACGGCATCCGCATAGGGAAAAAGCGAGATCTGTGCACCGTCAAAGGCACATCCTCCCGCAGCCAGACCGGGTTTAGGTTTATCACACCCCTCACCGGGTTTTTTATCTTTCGAGTGCGAACAGGCACTCTCATTCAACAGTTCTTTGATCTTTGCGCGATTTACCATGGTATACTCCTAAGGGAATTAGTGAGTAAAGCCGTTCATCCACTGACTTTATTGACTCTATTTCAGCAGTTACTGCAAGATTTGTTCGAGACAGCTGTTATTTCAAGGCAGCAGGGGATTTAAAGGCGATATAAATGAAGATCACTGAAGTTTTTACACCGGATCAGATCATCAAGGTCTCAGACCTGGCAAACGAGATATGGCAGGAGTACTACCCCTCCATAATCGGAGATGAACAGGTCAAGTACATGCTCGAGACCTTTCAAAGCCCAAAGGCGATACTTGAGCATATCAATGAAGGCTATGTCTACTTTATCCTCAGCCTGCAGGAGGAAGAGATCGGATATATGTCCGTCAGGCCGCGTGGCCGTTCTCTCTTTGTAAGCAAGCTCTATATCAAAAAAGCCTCACGCCGAAACGGGTTTGCCAGGGAGGCGCTACAGTTTCTGGACACCTTTGCCAGGCAGCGGGGACTGAACAGACTCTCGCTGACGGTAAATATTCATAATACAACAGCCATAAAAAGCTATGAATCCCTCGGTTTCATCAAGACAGGTACCCTCGTGCAGGATATCGGCAAAGGTTTTGTCATGGATGATTTCACCTTTGAGCGTCAGTGTTGAACCCGCAGGTAGACATTGAACTGCTCTTGCAGCTTGATGTCTTCCGTGTCTATTGAGACCGTGCCGTTTTCTTCTATTGAACAGGCGACCTCGTAGAAACCGTCTGGACTCCGATGGATGACATAGTCATCATCACTCTCCGAGGCGAGCTGAAGGTCTAATCCGGAACTGCGGATAAAGGCTTCATACCTCTCATAAGAGTCAAAGACACAGTGTGAAAGTTCTTCTTTGAACCGGGAAAGTTCTATACAGGTCAGTACACATAACAGGCAGTCTCTGTTACTGCGC
>JBFFSC010000030.1:0-14782 GCA_041572615.1 Sulfurimonadaceae bacterium | reverse complement strand
TTTATTCCTTAACATGGCGATGTCCTGTTTTGGAGCAATTCCCTGCGGACATACCGGGACGCACTCATTACAAAGCGTGCAGTCCCAGATACCGTTTGTCTGGATCGCTTCGATCTTCTCCTGTACATCCTGCTCCCTGACATCTGTGACATACCGCCATGAGCGTGTCAGTGCAAAAGGACCGATAAACTCTCCATTGACTGCATACACCGGACAGGCTGAAAAACAGGCACCGCAAAGGATACAGTCACTTTGTACCTCATTTGTCTCTGCCTGTTGCGGAGTGACTTTCACGTTGGCAGTGTTCTCACTGCTCCAGGCTTTTGCCTTGATGTTAAACTGCATCATCCTGTCAACATCGACAATAAGGTCACGAAGGACAGGAAGGTTGTTTAAAGGCTCTACCAGATCACCCTCACTGAGTTTGTAACCACAGGCCAGCTCTTCCGTTCCATTAACACGGACTGCGCATGAACCGCAGACTTCAGAACGGCATCCGGCACTAAAACTTAGCGTAGGGTCTAGCCTCGTCTTAATATAGTTCAATGCCTCAAGGAGTGTCAGGTTCTCATTTTCTATCTCATATTCGACAATCTCTTCATTGAGTTCGGGTTCACTCAGGTGTCGTTTGACATGGATCTTCATATTTGCCTCTTTTTAGTCACAATATTCTCGCTCATAAGGCTCATCATCAAGCTCCTCATCTTCCCATTCGTCATCAAAATACTCTTGACTCTCTTCGATATCATCATAATCTTCAATCTCTTCATCGATAATATCTGTCTTTCGTCCGCTGTTCATCCTCAATTCACAAAATCTATGCATAAGGCATCCTCCTCTTTCCATGATAAGGTATGTGCTGCAAAAAGCTCATCATTTCTGCTTGGGATATCTTCTCTATAATGGGCACCACGGCTTTCTTCACGTTTGATAGCGCCCACAAGCAAGACTTCCGACAACTCCATGATATTTATAAATTCGATAAACTCGACCAGATTGGTGTTATAGGCCTTGCTCTTGTCTACAATTCCCATCTTCGGTATCTCTTCTTGGATTGCACGTACCCCTTCAAGAAGTTTCTGAAGCCCTGAGTCTGTTCGTTTTATTCCTGCGCCGGAATAGAACATCTCCCCCAAAAGATCCCGTTTTTGATAAAAACTTATCTCGCTGGAGTAACTTTTTATCCCGGATATAAAGTTTAGGTCATCCTCTAACTGCTGTGTATTCGTACTCATGATCTCATTCTCTTTGGCATAAGCACTTGCGTTGCGACCGGCTTGGCGACCAAAGACGATCAGTTCCAAAAGGGAATTTCCTCCCAAACGGTTTGCTCCGTGTACTTTATGGTTCGCAGCTTCACCTGCCGCGTATAATCCGTTGATACAGGACATAGAATCTGCATCCACATCGATTCCGCCCATCGTATAATGCGCCACAGGCTTAATAGGGATAAGGTCGACGACCGGGTCGACGCCCTCATAGGTTATAGCGAGTTTTCGCTCTTGAGGGAGTTCATGATCGATAAGTTCTTCACCAAGGTGACGAATATCCAGGTAAACCTCACCCCCTTTTGCGATCTCATCGTTTATCGCACGGGCAACGACATCACGCGGGGCCAGTTCGTCGGTAAAGCGCTCTTTGTTGGCATCTAAAAGGTGACCGCCTGCACCGCGTGCTGATTCAGAGATCAAAATGGCCGAGTTTTTCAGTGCCGTAGGGTGGAACTGTACAAACTCCATGTCCGAAAGACGTGCACCGGCGCGTATGGCTGCTGCTGCTCCATCTCCCGTTGACGCACTTGAGTTTGTCGTAAACCCGTGATAAAGCTGGGAGTAACCTCCCGTCGCAACAATGACAGCTTTCGCATCCATCTGCACGACCTCGCCCGTTTTGATGTTAAGAAAGGTTGCCCCGCTGACATGGGGTTTGTCACTCTTTTTCCCCTCGACAACATAATTAAGTACAAAATGCTCATTGACAAACTCTATCCCCATCTTCGAGGCCTGGTCATAAAGCGTATGAAGTATCTTCAGTCCAGTATAGTCCTGGGCATAACATGCACGGATTCCCGAGGCCCCGCCTAAACGGCGCTGTGCTATTTCACCCTCTTTTGTGCGGGAAAATGGCAAACCAATCCTATCTAGCCATTCGATGCTCTCAATTGCCTCTTCACAGAGTTTGCGAACCGCACCCTCATCCGCCAGTCCCTGAGCTGACTTCAATGTATCTGCAATATGTGCTTCCACACTGTCAGCGTCTACATTGGCCATTGCCGCATTGATACCGCCTTGTGCCATTGAGGTCTGTGATCGCGTTGGAAAAGATTTTCCGACGACTTTAACACTTGCACCTGACTCTTTTGCGGCAATCGCTGCGACAAGCCCTGCCCCGCCAGAACCGATTACTAATACATCTGTCATACTTGACCTTAATTAAGTTATTATTGAAATTCTATCCCATTGCAACTTAAGTGCAAAAAACAGTCTATGCTTTTAAGTTACACAGCAGATGCTATTTCTTGTATTTCTTGTTGATGATCCGAGCATATTGCTGTATTGCATTGACATATTGCACGGGTTCACTCCCCCGTGCATAGCCGTATTTGAGCTGTTTGTAATATTTTTTTTGTGATAGCATAGGAAGCACTGCCTTGATGTCTCTCCATAGATAGGGGTTCTTGTTCAACTGTCTCGCCAGCGTCTGGGCATCATGCATATGGCCCATTCCTACGTTGTAGGCAGCCAAAGCAAAGGCGACGCGGTTCATTCCTGTTACTTCATCAGGAAAACGTTTCTCTAATGCAGCAATATACTTCGCACCCCCATAAATACTCTGCTTTGGATCCATGCGGTTTTCTACACCCAAATGTTTGGCCGTTTCAAGTGTCAGCATCATCATCCCGCGTACGCCGGTATAACTTTTAGCCTTCGCATTCCAATGCGACTCCTGATACGATTGGGCGGCTAAGAGCGCCCAGGGAATGTCATACTTCTTTCCTGCCTCTCTAAAGTGTTTCTCATACTTTGGAAGACGCGATTTCATCCGTTTGTGAAAGACACTGACATCATAATAATCAAAGATGTTTTGATAGGAATAATAAAAGTCTCTGAGCTCTGTCATCTTTCCCGCCTGCTCACATCCGTTAATCCACTGATATAGATCATTCTTCAATGAATCATCCCCATCGCGCAATACCCAGGCAAGGTTCTTTCTTTCACCTATGGCAAAAGCCATCGCCAGTTCAGGATAATAACGCTGGTTGATCGCAAAGACATTCGAGTCAGCCACTGTACAGTCGATCTCCCGTTTCCAAACTTTTTCCAATAACTGCTCTGTTGAAAAATCGGCCTCATACTCTACTTTTAACTGAGGATAGTTCTCCTCCAGCTCTTTTAATGTCTGCTCATACGACGTACTTTGACCGACAACAACCTTGAGACCGGAGAGGTCTTCCATGTCTTTTGGAAAGTTTTTCTGTCGATACATACTTCTATGACAGATCATCTGCTCCTGCACAGAATAATACTTGGGTCCAAAACGAAATTCCTGTTCTCTTTGCGGCGTGACACTAAGACCGGCAACGGTAATGTCACCGATGCCTTCCTTGCTGCGTGCTATCGCTTCATCGATTGTATTGACAACACTGAGGTTGAGATCGACGCCAATGTGCTTGGCATAGGCTGATATGAGTTCATACTCATAACCCAGCTCCCTCTCGGAACCAATGTAATACACCGTCGGGGAGTTAAGGATAACCACATCAAGCTGCTTTTTGGCCTTGATCCTATCAAGCTGTGTCATGGTTTCAGAAGTTGGTTCCAAAGAGACATATGCCTGGGAAAACCAACCCAGTACAAAGAAACCGACAGAGAGTAAAATCAGAGAAAAAAACCGTTTCATAACTCTATCTTAACATAGCCAGAATTAACCAGTATCTAAATATCCGCAATGAAAAAGTAATTAAGACAAACCAAATAAACCTCAATCGTACCAAGCCTGCTGCAATCGTGATCGGGTCCCCTATAATCGGAAAGGGAGAAAGTATCAAAGAGTAATAGCCGTATTTATGTGAAAGCAGAAGTGCCCGTCTTCCCGTCTTAGAGCTTTTTATCCTCTTTTTCATTATACGAAACAGCACTCGGCCGAGTAAAAAGTTAAGCGTGACTGCAAGACAGTTTCCCAGTGAAGCATACAAAAGGGCTTCGTCAGCACTCATACCGAGCTCATAGCTCGCTATTAAAGCGGCTTCAGAAGAGAAAGGAAGAATAGTCGCTGCTAAAAAAGCAGAGAAGAAGAGTCCAATAGGACTGATGTTATCCATCTATACTTTGGATGTTTTCAATAATAGAAGCGATAAGTCGTTGACGTGCTTCCACCGAAGTCCAGGCGATATGAGGGGTAATATAGAGTCTATCCTGCGCTTTGACCTTCATCAGCGGGTGATCCTTCTGCATCGGTTCTTTTGCCAGGACATCCAGACCGACATAGATCGGTTTCGCATCCATAATGTACGAAAGGGCATCTTCGCTGACAATCCCGCCTCGGCCGAGATTAAGCAGTATAGCACCGTCTTTCATCATCAGAAGTTCAGAGTGTGCAACAAGGTCCTGCGTGTCAGCATTCAATGGGGCATGGATGGAGATGACATCACTCTGTTCTAGTATATTGGAGATCGTATCGCGTTTATACTCTGCATTGTCATTTTTACCCGAGGTCGAATAATAGGAGACCTCCGCACCGAAAGCCGTAGCCACTTTCGCCACTCCTCTTCCGATCTCACCAAGTCCTATTATCCCCCATTTTTTTCCCTTCAGTTCAAAAAACGGTTCTCCGATGTGGGTAAAGACCTCAGACTTCTGCCATGATCCCTCTTTGACATACTCGTCATAATAACGGGAATGCCCCATCAGATAAAAAAGCATGGAAAAAGTATGCTGGATGACAGAGTCTGTCGAATAGCCGGCAACATTCTTCACGGCAATATTCTTTTCCGATGCGGCATCAAGATCAACATTGTTCATACCTGTCGCCGCAATACAGATAAGCTTTAACTGTGGAGATTGTGACATCATCTCTGCAGTGATAACAACCTTGTTAGTGACAATAACGTCGGCGTCTTTTATACGTTCCAGAGTCTGTTCCGGTGAAGTCGTCTTATATTCCGAGACCTCTCCGAGTGCATCAAAACCGCTTAGGTCGCTTTCACCAAAGGTCAGAGTGTCAAGTAGTACTATCTTCATCAGGCGTCTTTAATCTTCGAGATCAGTTGTTTTGCCTGTTCAAGGGCTTTATCGACCTTGTCAAACACCAAGGCGACTGCCATACGGCGTCCTTTATGGGACTCCGGTTTTCCGAACACACGTACAAAAGAGTTTGAAGAGAAGAGGGAGTCGTCGACATCGACTACAGGTGCATAAGAGTCTTTTGTTGACTTGAACGCTGCTGAAGCCCCGTCCCCGTAGAATGTAAAGCCAAGAGGTAGACCAAGTACAGCACGAAGGTGAAGCGCGAACTCACTCTGGCTTTGCGTGATAAGCGTGACCATTCCCGTATCATGCGGACGTGGACTCACTTCGGAGAAATAGACCTCATCACCTTTGATAAACAGCTCAACGCCAAAGATACCGCGGCCGCCGAGTCCGTCTGTGATCGTCTTCGCAATTGCCTCGGCACGCTCTTTCGCCAAAGGAGTCATCTGCATCGGCTGCCATGAGAAAATATAATCGCCGTCTTGCTGCTGGTGCCCGATAGGCTCACAAAACACCGTCTCTTTATCATTACGTGCCGTAAGCATCGTGATCTCATAATCAAAATCTATAAAAGCCTCAACAATCAGTTCACTCGCATCACCACGTGCCTCTTTCGCCATCTCCCAGGAATTGTCAAGATCTGCTGCTGAACGCATAACACTCTGACCGTGCCCCGATGAAGACATGACCGGTTTTACAACACACGGGTAACCCATTTCACCGGCGGCGACTTCCATCTCCTCTCTTGTCTTGACAAAACGGTACGGTCCTGTCTTAAGTCCCAATTCTTCTGCAGCAAACTGGCGAATGTTCTTACGGTTCATCGTCTTATTGACAGCCTCTGCATTGGGTATGACATGAAAGCCCTCTTTCTCTGCTTCAAAAAGAGCCGAGATACTGATTGCCTCAACCTCGGGAAGGATGAAGTCAGGTCTCTCTTGGCGGATAATCTCCAATATAGCCTCTTCATCTTGCATGTTCACAACATGAGCACGATTGGCCACAAGATGTGCAGGTGCTCCTTCATACTTATCAACTGCGATCACTTCGACACCAAGACGTTGTGCTTCGATCGCCACTTCTTTGCCAAGCTCACCTGAACCCAGTAACATAATCTTTTTACTATTGCTTTTTAATGGAGCACTAAATTGCATTGACTATCCTTAAAATGATTGCGATATCTTAACGTATATGGTCTGAAAATTAGCTAGAAGAAGTATCCAAGGAGAAAAAGGGACTACGGCAGGGATGAGCCAAGCTTGTCAGTAGCAAACTCACAGCTCATCTCATTGAAGTTATCTATCATATAAAGCAGGGAATGAAGTCCCTCCTCTTTTTTGACAGCTCTCCTGTTATAGTTGGCCAGACAGTTGTCACACCCCTCCTTATCAGCACAGGCTACAGAGTCACTGAGTGAAATACACTGCTGCCTTGGATTAATGAAAAGAAGCTTCTCTACGACATCTGAACTGGCAGGTACAGAAGGGTCATATATAAGGATCTCGGCAGGATCTTTCATGAATGCTTCAACTGCTTTCTCCTCATTGTCTATCAGAAGGATTTGATGATTTGTCATCTGTTCCATCAATGCGATACGAATAGAGTTTTGTATAGACGGTGTGTCAATATATAATATTTTCATGATATAACTATATTAGATTAACGTAAAAAAATTGTTAAAAACAAAAATAACTATAACAATATAGTAATATATTTTCCTGCATACCTGCTAATGTGAGGGCAAGGGGTCTTCTCCCAGTACAATATCTACTTCATACATAAGACTATCCCGTCTTATCCCAAGAGAGAGTATGCTACCTGTTTTTCCCCTGAAAAGTTCTCTCACCTTGTAAAGAGAGATCTCTTTCTCCCCTTTTATACTGACAAGCTCATCGCCTCGTTCAAGTCCTTCTGTCTGGGCCCCTGCAAAGGGCATGATCTCATGGATCATGATCTTACCCTCCTGTAATACAAGACGAATGCCTGATTTATCCACCTCTTCCCTGTGCATATCATCTTCATAACGTTCTAGATAGAGCCTGTCAAAGGGAAAATCCAGTACGACCTTATGCCGTCTTAAAAAACCCAGGCCCAGAGCATTTTGTTTTGACTCTTGGAAGACGGTTTCGGGGTATAGATGTCCATTCACATATAAGTCTTTCAGACGAAACTCCTCATGATAAGAACTTCCGCTGATGGTAAACACCTCTTTTTGATACGAAGACTCAAAGGCATTTTTCTGTTTTAGATAACCCAGTTCCCCTGCCTTGAAGCGTCCGCTTCCTATATCTCCTGTATCGATATCAAAGAGAAACTTCTTGTCATACATAACAAGTTCCAAGCGTGGGATAAAGGCCCTGCTCCAATGAACAGGCAGGGAATCACTGGTTTCTGCATCATAAGGTTCTACACCGATATACCCCTTGATGATGCCCTCTTTAAAGTCGATCTCCCAGCGGAACTGATGCAAAAACGAACTGCCCAGAACACCGCAGAACTCTACGCCGCTCAAGGGCCACAAAGGTTTAAGGTCGGCCAGGAGATAAGGAAAGCGGTTCGCAATCTGGAAACGGCCGAGTTTGAGCGGTACGGCCTTGTAAAGTTCAAGAGCTATCTCGCCATTGGGTGTGATGATACCCTGATCTGAGAGCTTGAGACCCAGTTGAGACTCTGCCTCTTTCAGACTTAAAAGCTCACCTAAGAGATATTGATAACGCTTATCCAAGACGACAAAACTTGCTCCGGTATCAAAAAGGAACATGCACTCTTTTCCGTCAATGTGGACAGGTAGGAAAATTCCCTCCTTCTGCGCATCAAACTCTTCTTGATAAAAAGCCCTCTCTGCAGCAAAAAGAAGGTTGATACTAAACAATATCATAAGAAGGCTAGCCTTCATCTTCAGGGAGTCCCTTATCAATAGATTCATCCTCTACAGAGGGCAGCGGCAGCTTGTGTGCATGCTCGCAAGGCATCCCTTCAAAGTTCTCGATCAGATAGAGAAGGTCATGGATCCCCTGCTTTTTCAAGACACGTTTTTTATTATAGTTTTCCAGACAATAGGTACACCCCAGATATTCGCAACAATCCAGCTTGTCACTGATACTGATGATATCCTGGAAAGGGTTGATCTCCAGGAGTCTATAAAGAATATCAAGCCCGTGCGGGATGGTAAAATCAATCAGTACAATATCGGGCGACTCTTCATTATAAAAGGCAATAGCCTCTTCTTCATCGCTGATCATGTGAATATCATGGTGTGCTTCCTGCTCCATTAATCCCATGCGAATAGTGTTCTGTATCGACTCATTGTCTATAAAAAGTATCTTCATGACCGTATTATATAATCCCTATGCCCATGTTCTGCTAAAACGTATGTTGGGCTTTTACAAACTTATTGTAATGACCCATATCCTCAATAAGCACTTCCGGAGAGCCTTCTTCCACGATTTTGCCTTCTTCCATGACATAGATATAGTCCGAGTTCTCGACCGTACTTAGCCTGTGTGCTATCGTGATGATCGTGCGCTCTTTCAAGAACGTATCCAGGGCCTTGAACAGGTCACTCTCCGTATGCACATCCAGAGCCGAAGTCGACTCGTCAAAGATGACGACACTAGGGTTCGAGAGTATCATCCGTGCGATACTGAGCCGTTGCTTCTGCCCCCCGGAAAGTCGTACACCCCCTTTTCCAACCAGAGACTCCAGTCCTTCGGGAAGCTCCATGACAAAGCTACCCAACTGAGCGAGTTCCAGAGCTTTATGGATCTGTTCATCACTGTAGTTATCACCCATCGTCAGATTAAAGCGAAGGGTGTCATTAAACAACACCGGCTGCTGCAGTACGACAAAAAGATTTTTGCGCAGGGTCTCCAGACCGATCTCACATAAAGGCGTATCATTGAAATAGAGTTTCCCCTCTTTGGGAGGATAAAACCCTGAAAGCACTTTGGCCAAGGTCGTCTTTCCACTGCCGCTTGCCCCGATAAGCGCGACCTTGGAGCCTGCAGGTATCGTCAGGTTGATATGCTTCAAAACGTTCTGTCCGTTCCCATAGGCAAAACTGAGGTTTTCTACACGTATCGAAGCTCCGCTTTGCTTGAATGGATCGCTGCGGGCATGCCAGAGCGGTTCCTGGTCAAGTTCAAAAAGAGCATTAAGCCGCTGCAGTGCCGCACGGGCATTAGAATATGCATACTGAAGGGATAAAAGATCCTGAACCGGGGTCATCATAAACCAAAGGTAACCAAAGACAGCAAACATAAGGCCGATACTCAAATCTGAAGTCAGAACAAGAACAAGACCCAGTGCACGGAAAAGCTCAAAGACCGATAAGAAGAGGGTAAATGAGAACTTCTCGGCAGCAAAACTCTTCTTTCCAAAACGCGCAGTCTCGTTTCTAAGTCGTTGTGCGTCTTCAATACTCTTGTTGATAAACTCATTCTCTTTAGATGATGCCCGTATCTGACCAAATAAATCCAGGGTCTCAATCAGAGCGTTTTGAAAACTTGAAATAGCCCGGTTCTCATCTTTTTTCAAGGCTGCTACCTTGCGTGATATCAGCTGCGTGATCAATACTATCGCCGGATGCAGGATCAGGATCAATAGGCCCAGCCTCCATTCTATGAACAAGAGTATCAGTGCCACGCCGATCAGTGTCAATACAGAGACGATGGAACGGCTCAGCGCAGAGCCGATAAACCCTTCCAGGGTCTGCATATCGTTTACCAGCTTGGAAGAGACCGTGCCTGAGCCCAAGGTCTCATATTCGTGCATGGATACGTGCTTGAGATGCAATAGAAGCTTCTTGCGCAGGACAAAGGTGATCTCCTGGGCGATCTCCGTAAATGCATAATGGGCAAAGACTGAAGCGAGAAAGAAACCAAAACGCAGAGCAACAGTTACCGCAAGCGTGACAATGATATAACCCAAAGGAGAGTATTCTCCAAACAACAGCCGAAGCGTATGGATCAACGACCCCTCTTGCTGCAAGATGACCTCATCGATCAAAAGCGGGATAAGCATAGGGATAGGTATGCTGATAAGTGTCGCTATCAGGGCAATCAGGTTTGCCTTTATTAGCTTTTTTTTATGCTTTAATACAAGTTTGTATAAGAGGCGGAAACTAATGGTGTTCATATTCCTAGAATCATAGTCTTTTTTTTTAAATTTCTTCTAAAATTTTCAGGCTATACTCACTTTATACAGAATTTAATAGGATTGTTTATGACACAGCGATCTAGACTTTTGCTTATTCTCTTTATCGGCCTTATGATTCCACCGGCTGTCTGGTTATTCATTCTTTTTTACAGTGATATGTTCAATTTAGAGGAGCTTCTCACTATCGTCTTTTCTGTTCCGATGTTTGCCTATATCATCTTTGTCACAGCAGGTGTCATCTATTTTTTCAATCGCCAGCTGACACATATCGATGAAGCCGTTCATAAGAGTGTTTCCACCGAACAAAGCGACAAAGCACTTTCACTCCTGCCTGCCTGGTTTCTTCTGACACAAATTCTCTACAGCACCTTTGGACCCTCTGTAGTCCTGGGCGGCATGGACTTTGTCTCGACACAGAAGTTCTGGCTGGCACAACTGATCTCCATTCCGCTCGTGCTGCTCTTTGTCATTCCCGTATTCATCACTTTCGTCATCACACTCGAGAGATGGAGCAGAGAGCTGAAGCTTTCAGACCAGTATCCCTTTATCTCATTTGGAAAAAAGATGGTCGCAGCTATCTTCACAACCGTTGTCGGTAACATCACCCTTTTAATTCTTTTTAATATTATCATCTCCATCACCCAACCCGGGCTTGAGCTTACTGAGCTTATATTCAAGAACATCTTCATCGGTACACTCGGCCTCGTTATCTCAGGTGTCAACATCTTTCTTCTGATCAAACAGGCGACGACTTCGGTAGTGACCATCACCAATATTGTCTCGACCGATCAAAACGATTTGACCAAGGTCATCAACGTCAACAGTCGGGACGAGACCGGTATTATGGCGCGCAGCATCAATCATTTTATCGATGAGCTCTCCCAAGCCATACAGAGCGCAAAAGGCATCTCTCACACCAATCAGACAAGCTCAGAACATATGCGTGCCATCTTCTCACAGATCAAACAACGCGTTGACGAAGAGTTTGCCATCGTCAACACGACTACTGAACAGGCCCGCTCCATCCAGGAAATCGTTGAAGGCTCTGCTTCAGACTTTAACAATACCAAGGAGAACATGCAAGAAGCCAATGATCAGCTCAATCATGCGAAAGAGGAGATCCATGGGCTTATGAACAGCGTCGCCTCCAGCGTGGAGCTTGAACATGACATGAATGCCAAACTTGAGCAGCTCTCGACAGAGGCTGAGCAGGTCAAAGGGGTTCTTGATGTCATCAGTGATATCGCCGAGCAGACCAACCTTCTCGCACTCAATGCAGCTATTGAGGCAGCACGTGCCGGTGAACACGGTCGCGGCTTTGCCGTTGTCGCTGATGAAGTCCGAAAGCTTGCCGAACGCACACAAAGAAGCCTCACCGAGATCAATGCAACGATAAACGTCATCGTCCAGTCTGTCACCGATGCGACCGAACAGATGAAGCATAATGCGCAAAACATCGAAGCCCTCTCAAATATCTCCCATAATGTCGAAGAAAACATCAACAATACCGTCGAGACCATGAACAAGACCAACGACCTGACCCAAAAGTCTGTTGAGAACTCACAAAAGATCGCCCTGCACAGTGCCGATATGCTGGCACAGATAGAGAATCTGAGCACCATCTCTCAGGCCAACAACGAGAGTATGCAGGAGCTTTCAGATATCACTGAGGCCCTTAACGGCGCGGCAAACGAGCTCCACTCAAAACTGAATCACTTCAAGACATAAACCCATACTTTTTTTAAACCCGACTAAGCCTTCTTAATGGGCGCTTGGGATATAATCCTGCTATGATTGCACAAGAGTCCATAGAAGCACTGAAGACCCGGCTTGATATTGTCGATGTCGTAGGTAACTACGTCGAACTGAAAAAAGCCGGTGCCAACTTCAAAGCACCCTGTCCTTTTCATGATGAGAAAAGCCCAAGTTTCGTTGTTAGCCCGGCCAAACAGATCTACCACTGTTTTGGCTGCGGTGTAACGGGTGACCCTATCCGCTTTGTCATGGAGTATGAAAAACTCAACTATCCCGAAGCGATCGAAAAACTGGCATCTTATTACAACTTCTCTCTACAATACACCAAAGGGACACAAAAAAAGACGGACACCCGTCTGATGGAAAAACTCAATGATTGGTACAAAAGCCTGCTTGACTCCAATCCGACAGCACTCAGCTATTTGAAAGAACGTGGCATCTTTGAATCCTCCATCGAAAAGTTCGGCATTGGATATGCCCCTGCTTCACAGCAGACGATTACTTATCTTAAAAGTCACATGTTTGATATTAAAGAGGGGATAGAACTTGGTGTTCTTGGCCAGGGGGAGAACAACATCTTTGCCCGCTTCATCGAGCGAATCACCTTTCCTATCCATGCGGCAAACGGTTCACTTGTCGGTTTTGGCGGACGTACCATCACAGGCCATCAAGCCAAATATGTCAATTCGCCTCAGACAAAGATATTTAACAAGTCACGCCTTCTGTATGCCTACAACTATGCCAAAGAAAGCATCTACAAACAAAAAGAGATGATCGTCACGGAAGGTTACCTCGATGTTGTCATGCTGCACCAGGCCGGCTTTACCAACACCGTCGCAACGCTGGGAACGGCACTGACTAATGAGCACCTTCCCCTGTTACGAAAAGGCGAACCCCGTGTCATAATGGCTTATGACGGGGACAGTGCCGGTCTTAACGCCGCTATCAAGGCATCAAAACTTCTCTCTGCTGCAGGACTTGACGGTGGTGTTGTCATCTTCTCACAGGGACTTGATCCGGCAGATATGGTCAAAAACTCTCAGATCGAAGAGCTAAACAGGCTGCTGCGACATCCCAAACCCTTTATCGAATTTGTATTGGAACAGAGCGTTCATGCTTTTGATCTGAACAATCCCAAAGCCAAAGAGGAAGCACTGCACAGCGGTATCGCCTACCTGAAGACTCTTTCTCCCCTTCTGCAAGAAGAGTATCGTCCCTACCTGGCTGCACTTCTCAATGTCAACAAAGCTGTTGTCAGATTACAAAATACGCAAAAAAACCAACCGGTACAGGCCTCCACTGACAACTTTTCACGTGAGGACATCTGGGAACTTAGCCTTATCAAAACGATGCTTGAAAATCCGAGTATTATCGAGAACACCCTGGATTACCTTGACCCTTCCGTACTGCAGTTCCACGCTAAGGAGTTCACCCTTGTCTTAAATGCAGAACTGGAGCATCCCCTGCTGATGAAGATATCACTCAACAATGACATCAAGACATTTGATGAGGGTGATCTGAAAAACGAGCTTTTACATTTCCTGCGGAAATACTATACCACTGAACTGAAAAAAGTAAAGATGCAACAAAACATCCCTTATGACAAAAAAACCTTCTTCATCCGTCAGTTCACGGAAAAGGTCAACAAACTCCGTCGTGGCGAACTGGTACCGTTTGGCATTTAAGAGTACAGAACATCAATCACATTTTTAAACATAAACGATTTTTTAACACACATTCAACTATAATTACAATTGTGAAGGTTAAACCTTTCAGATAATACTAAGCACTAAATTTTTCCCCTAAAAATTTAAAAAACGTTATTCCCTAAACTTCGTTTTTCTCCCTAAGCTTAGTATTATCCTCTAATATTTCACTTTTTTGACTATATCACCTATCCAAAAAGACAAACTCTAAGTAAATATAAGTAAAACTTTTACTTAATCCTTCATGATTAAAGACATTTTCACAGCACCGACACCAAAAACAACTTAAGCTGATTCTTAAACTCAAGCAAGTATACTCGTTTAATCAATACAAAGGATATCTTATGGGTGTACCTTTCTCCTTTTACAATTTCACCGGGCTTGTGGACCTTCAACGCGGTATTGTGGAACGCTTGGATGATGCACATCTTGAAGCATTCAGTATCTTGTACTGTGACTTTACAGATTTGGACAAATCAAAGATAGATGTCAGTCTCCAGCAGGTAGTCCGCTCTTCAGACTCCTACGTTCATTACGACAACGCCTACTTCTTTATCCTCTATCAGACTGATAAATACGGAGCGACTGTCGTTGCGAATATGTTTGAAGAGTTCTTTGACAAATACATCAAGCATGATGTCGTCAGTTATCCAAGAGACGGAGAGACGGCACAGGACCTCTTTGATGCCTTACAGGCAAGTGTGAAAAAGAAACTTGATATAGACCTGGAATGTCTGGACCACAGCAGCCATCAACCCCCTAGTCTTTAAAGGAATAGAACGAGGAGTTTCTATAGAACTTCAATGCCTCTGATATCTCTGCTTCACGCAGAGCCTTTTTACTCGATTTGCAAAAACGATCCTCTTTTTTCTCTTCCGTTTTTTTAATGATCACGATTTTTGCAGGGCTTTTCTG
>JBFFSC010000029.1:0-15450 GCA_041572615.1 Sulfurimonadaceae bacterium | reverse complement strand
GGTGATCCGATCGCTGTCGGTGCGGCATATGGACGTGTACGTGCACTGCTTGATGATAACAAAAAACCGATCAAGGCACTGGCGCCATCAGAGACAGGTGTTGTTGTCGGTCTGAACTCTGTCCCTGCTGCAGGTGAGACGCTTGTCGCAATGGAAAATGAGAAAGAGGCCAAAGAGATCGCAATGAAACGTCATGAATATGACCGTCATAAAGAGCTTTCTGTCTCTACGAAGTCGACAATGGACGACCTTACAGCTATGATTGCAGAAGGGAAACTCAAAGCACTTAGTGTCATTCTAAAAGCTGATGTTCATGGTTCACTCGAAGCCCTTAAGTCTTCATTGAGCGAACTGCGTAATGACGAAGTCAAGGTCAATATTATCTCTTCCGGTGTCGGTGGTATCACAGAAAATGATGTGGCTTTGGCAAACGGTTCAGATGACTGTGTCATTCTTGGTTTCAATGTGCGTCCTACCGGTGCAGTTAAAGCAGCGGCCAAGCAGTTCGGTGTGGAGATCAAGACATATAATATCATCTATGAGATGATTGATGATGTCACGGGTATGTTGACGGGTATGATGAGTCCTAAATATACAGAGACAAACTCTGGTCAAGCTGATGTCAAAGAGGTCTTCAAAATTCCTAAAGGTGTGGTTGCAGGTTGTCTTGTCGTTGACGGTAAGCTTGTTCGTGGCGGACTGGTTCGTGTTATTCGTGAGGGTGTTGTTATCTTTGAAGGTGAACTTAATTCACTTAAACGCTTTAAAGACGATGTCAAAGAGGTCGGTAACGGATATGAGTGTGGTGTCGTTATTGACGGATATGAAGATGTTCAACCTGGTGATGTTATCGAAACCTTTACGAAAGTAGAGCAAAAAGTAGAGCTGTGACTCCCGCAGAGATAAAGAAAAAACGCACAGAGTCACTTCTTTTAGAACTGATACCTGAGGCGATTTCTTCCTTGAAAGATGCCCGTATCCATGAAGTCGACGTCGTCGAGGTCGTAGTCTCCAAAGGGCGTAGTGATGCCAAAGTCTACTTGGATCCTCACTCTTACACAGAAAAAGAACGTAATGCACTGCTAAAACTTCTTCGTGGTGCACGGCCTGTCATCGAAGCACACTGCATGCAGGATCAGGGATGGTATCGTTGTCCTAACCTGACCTTTGAGTTTGATACCCATTTTGAACGTGTCTCCAAGATGGAGGACCTTTTCAAACAGATATCACAAGAGCGAACAGGTATTGAGAACAAAGAAGGAGACGAAGATGAGTCTTGAAACTGATATTGAAAACGTCGTCGAGTCGATGGGCTTATCTCTGTATGATATCGTCACAGTCAGTGAGTTCGGCAGCACGATATATCGTGTCATGATTAACTCCAAAGAGGGTGTTACATTGGATCAATGTGCTGAAGTGACACGGGTCCTAAACCCACTCTTGGATGTGACACCGCCTGTCAGCGGTGATTATCGTTTGGAGGTCAGCTCTCCGGGAATTGAACGCAAATTGAAATCATTAAAACACTTTAATGCTTCTGTGGGTGAAAAGGTAAAACTAGTCCTGCTCTCTAATGAGGTGCTCAAAGGACAGCTTCTCAAAGTTGAAGGCTCTAATATCACTGTTAATGATGAACAAGTGGGTGAACAGACAGTTGCCTTTGATGAAATCCTTAAGGCATCGACCTATTTTGAATGGTAATGAAAAGTATATGAGGCTTGCTCTTGATGCTGCATGGCAGTATCAGGGCTTGACCTATCCCAATCCCGCTGTTGGATGTACTATCGTACAAAACGGTGCAGTCATTGCAGTAGGTGCACATACGAAAGCAGGAGAACCTCATGCTGAAGTGATGGCACTCAAAGAGGCCTATATGGCTTTGAGTATTGACAGAGGGATAGAAAAGCTGGATAAGGCGGAAGATATCCATGCGTATCTTCTCAAACACCATAACGGTATTTTTCTGTTTTGTGAAATGTATATCACCCTAGAGCCTTGTACGCATAAAGGAAAAACACCTTCATGCTCAGACCTTATTCAAAAAATGCGTCCTCAAAAGGTCTATATCTCTCATTATGATCCAAACCCGGAAGCAACGGGGGGAGCACAGGCCCTTATATCTAATGGGTTGGATGTTGAATATGGACTGTGTGAAGCCGAAGGACGGGCTTTGCTTGAGCCTTTTATCAAATGGCAAGAGGATAAGTTTGTGACGTTTAAGTGGGCTCAGCGTCTGGATGGAACAGTCGACGGAGGGATTATCTCTGATGAGACATCTCGTAAAAGAGTTCATGCTATACGTCATCATTGTGACCTTATTGTTATCGGCGGCAATACAGTCCGTACGGATAGGCCGATCCTGGATGCGCGTTTAGTTGAAGGCCGGGCACCGGATGTCCTTATCTATTCAAGGTCAGCAGATATTGATAAAAGTATTCCGCTGTTTGATGTAAAAGGACGCAAAGTTTTTATAGAGAACACGCTTGAACGCATGCAGGATTACAAGAATATCTTGATCGAAGGCGGTCCGGAGATGTTTGAAGCGACCAAAGAGGTGACAGACAGATATTTATGTTTCATTGCACCCAAAAGTGGTGGAGAAGTAAAGTTTGTAAATGATAAACTGGATTTTAAGATACTCAAAAGTGACAAGTTGGATAATGATTTGATGATTTGGATGGAGAAGTAATGGCAATCGAAAAACAGGAAAAGATCGTTGAGATGTTTGATAATATCGCTCCGACCTACGACAGGGCTAACCGTGTATTGAGTATGGGGATCGATAAGACATGGCGTAAGAAAGCATGTGATCTCGCGTATAAGATGTATGATCACAAAGAAGTAGATTTGATTTTGGATATTGCCTGCGGTACAGGTGATATGATGGACTACTGGATGCGTCGAGCTCAGGCTTCAGAGATCCAAGTCAAAAAGCTTCTGGGTGTTGACCCTTCAAACGGTATGCTCGATGTAGCACGCGAAAAATTTCCAAAATTTGATTACGCCATCTCCAAAGCGACACAGATCCCGGTGGAAGATGCCCAGGCTGACTTTCTAAGTATTTCATACGGTATCCGAAATGTTGTTGAACGCCAAGAAGCTTTACAGGAGTTCAACCGTGTCCTCAAACCGGGTGGCTTCGTCGTGATTTTAGAGTTCATGAAGCGTCAAAATCCGGGGATCTTGCCTAAGGTGACGGATTTCTATCTTAATAAAATCCTGCCTAAGATTGGCGGAGCAATCTCAAATAACAAGGAAGCTTATGAATATCTTCCAAACTCCATCGAAGGTTTTTTAACCCTGGAAAAGATGCATGAAGAACTCGAAGATTCCGGTTTTGAGATCTGTTACTCCAAAAGCTTCTCGATGAACATCAGTTCTCTTGTCGTGGCGAGAAAAAAGTAAGTAAAAAGCAGTAAGAAAGGGTTGGTATGAACATCCTCTCTGTCGACGGTCTGAACGAACAGATCAAAAACCTCCTCGAGACGACCTTTATGCGCACCTTTGTCGAAGGTGAACTCTCCCGTGTGACGTATCATAACAGCGGACATATATACTTTACCCTCAAAGATGCTTCCTCTTCGATATCCTGCGTGATGTTCAGGGGTAATGCATCAAAGCTCAGGTTCCGACTGGAGGAAGGGTTAAAGGTGGTCTTGGAGGCGGCTATTACCGTTTACAAGCCACGAGGACAGTATCAACTCAATGTCATCTCTGCAGAGCCATCTGGCCAGGGGGCGTTGGCTTTAGCCTTTGAACAACTCAAGAGTAAACTCCAGGCACAGGGTTATTTTGCACCGGAACATAAAAAAGAGATCCCCAAATATATCATGAGTCTGGGTGTTGTCACGTCAGAGACAGGAGCTGCTCTGCAGGATATGCTTCGGGTAGCTTCACAGCGCTGGCCTCTGCTGAAGATATCACTCTATGATGCTGTTGTTCAAGGTGAAAGTGCACCAAATTCGATAGCCAGAGCTATTAAAGAGGCCGATAAGGCGGGGCATGATGCCATTGTTGTTGGACGAGGGGGCGGAAGTATGGAAGACCTGTGGGGGTTTAATGAAGAGATCGTCGCAAACTCGATCTATCACTGTAAAACACCCATCGTCTCTGCAGTCGGGCATGAGATCGATTGGGTGATATCGGATTATGTAGCCGATCTTCGTGCACCGACACCATCTGCGGCGATGGAGATGATCCTTCCTGATCAAAATGAGATATTGCTCAATATCGATGCTTTGATGCAGCAATTGACGCGTACCCAAGCACAAAAGCTTCAGAGCGCTCAGGAAAAGCTTGTTCATCTTAAGTCCTCTTATGCCCAGAACTCGATAGAGAACCGCTTGAAGATGAAACTTGATGAGGTCAAACAACTTAAGTCGATGTTCGTTCAAAGGATGAATTACAACCTTGAGAGTTCAAGACGTGAACTTATGCCGTTGGTGGATATGCTTTCACGGCAGATGAAGACCATATTTCAGGCGAAAGCACAGGAACTTAGACAGCTTCAGAACTCTTTTGTTTCGCAGGATCCAAAGTTGAAAAACAAGAAAGGTTTTGCCCAGGTGTCTCAAGATGGCAAAGTGATTGAACTCGAAGCATTGCATGAGAACGATCCTTTTGAGGTGATGACAGACCGGGTGAAGATCAAAGCCCTTGTCAAGGAAAAAGTAAGTTTTTAAGGCAGGCTTGTCATCTGTACTTAACTTGTAGCATGGATTGGTTATAATCCAATCTGATATTATCATACACACAAAAGATTGTAAATGAAACGCATTTTCCCCCAAACACATAAACCGATAAAATTTAAATTCAAACAGTCAAAAGAGGACTTTGTTGTGACAGAGATTCCTTTGTTCGACAAACCCTCTAACAAGGGGAACTATTATATTGCAAAAGTACAGAAACAAGATCTTTCGACTATGGAGATGCTCAATATCCTAGAATCTGAACTGCAGTGTTTCAGCATAGGTTACGCAGGCCTTAAGGACAAGAATGCAACGACGACGCAGTATATTTCGGTACCTCTGAAGTTCTCAAAGAGTTTTGAGAAGCTCCGTCATCCACGAATCAAGATCCTGGAGAGTTTCAGAGCAAAAGAGAAACTCTCTATCGGGGACCTAAAGGGCAACAGCTTTTTTATTCGTTTACATGAGGTAAGTGAAGATGCTGCGAATGGGCTGAGAGAAGTTCTTAATGACATAATGCGTCATGGTATGCCGAACTACTTTGGGTATCAGCGTTTCGGACGAGACAGTGCAAACTTTGAGAAAGCAAGAGATGTCGCCCAGGGTGAGCTTGTCATGAAAGACAAGAAGATCAACAAGATCATGCTGCATGCCTATCAATCCTATCTTTTCAATGACTGGTTGGCTAAGCGGGTTGAGGTGTCTCATGATATAAAGACGAAAGCGTGTGAAGAGCTCCTTGTCAATCTTAATATATCCCAACAGGAGTGTGATATTCTAAAGAACCAGCCGGGTCTGTTCAGTGTTCTACCCGGTGATATCATGTATGAATACAAGACAAAAAAGTGGATCAATGTCACCGATCTTCAGGCCGTTCGCAAACCATATAAGGAGCAAAAGATAGTTCCGACAGGACTGTTGGCAGGCTCTAAGGCATGGAGGGCAAAAGGGATCGCCGGAGAGATCGAGACCCACTTTGATGATCTGACAGTCGATGCTGTTGGAACACGCCGCGAGGCATGGATATATCCCAAGTCCATCCGCCATACATATAATCAAGAAGAGAAAAGTTTTGAACTGAGCTTTACTCTTCCAAAGGGCTCATACGCGACAGTCCTGCTAGAAAACCTTGCCAATCGAGACCTAAGTCCCCAGCAGTAATAGCTTTTGTTTTCACACATTATTTACACACTGACACTTTAGAATAGGTGCATCAAAATAGATCTATATCCGAGAAGTACTAATGAAAAGTACTCTCTTGTGTGAATAAGGAGAAATATGTTTTACCATGAAATCCTTTTACTAAACAATGCGCAATCCTATATCCGGTTTGCGTCAAATTACGCTTTGGAAAAGATATCTGAACTCCTTCAGGCTAAAGGAGTTAATCCTGAAGTCGCTATTGTCCGAGCCAAGGAGGTCTTTGGTGAAGAGAGTGAAAAAGCAAGTCTTTACCTGCATAATCTGCAGCACTGCTTTAATACAGAAACGATGCAGAAGGTGTATGATTTCATCTCGCACAAGGCACTCTTAAGAGAAGCTATACAGTTCAGTTCCTATGATAGTCTTCTGGGCATGCTGCAACATGTGTCAGTTTCTCCTTTAAGTGAGCCAGAACTGAAACAGATAAAACGCATTTCGCAGGCAAATGCGTATGCGATTGCTTTGGTGCGTTAGACCTTAAGCAGGATCCTGTCCAAGAGAGCTGTCGGAAAGAGACGTTTGAGTCCCCCTAAAAGATGTGTTGCCAGGGTATTGTAATATCGTGGCCGCGGTTTTTTGGCATTGAGGGCATGAAGAATATTGGCAATAACGACATCTGACTCTTTTGTGAAAGGGTCTTTTTTCTTTTTTCCTTCATAGGGGAGTAACTCTTTTTTATAGGCTTCTTCAAAAACACTCGTTTTTCCTGCGATATATTGATAATACTTCTTTGTTGCATTTTTTCTAAAATCTGAGTGTACAGGGCCTGTATTGATCGTCACGACATGTATATCATCAGGATAAAGTTCCAGTCGCAAGGTGTCACACAGACCTTCAATAGCATACTTGGACGCGTTATAGGCACCTCTGAAGCGCAATGAGATGAGTCCTAAGACAGAGGAGTGCTGGATAATTCGTCCGTATCCCTGGGCTCTCATAATAGGGATAATCTGTCGTGTTACCTCATGCAGACCGAAAAGGTTGGTCTCGAACTGTTCACGCAGTACGTCAGTCTCAATGTCCTCAACGGCACCGGGTTGGCCAAAGCCGGCATTATTAAACACCGCATAAAGTTTACCATTTGTCAGTTTCAATATGCTCTTTAACGTCTCTGTGATAGTCTCAGGTTTGGTGACATCAAGCAAGTAGGCATCCAGGCCTTCGTCCTTTAACCGTTGGACATCTTCATGTTGGCGGGCAGTAGCGAAGACTCTAAAGCCGTTTTTGTGTAAATAGTGGGCTGTATCGTAACCGATTCCACTGGAACAGCCTGTTATGAGTATTGTTTTTTCCATATGGAATTTTATCTAAATACTAGACGTGATATAGTAGACTTTCTAAAATTGATTCAAAGTGAAAGATATGACCAAGAAGATATTTATTGGAATAGGAACTGCTCTTGTTATTGCAGGTGCATTTGTTTTAGTTATGTTGGAAGGGCAACCCTCAACAGTCGTCATTGATCAGGCGAATGTCGTTAAAAAAACGGTCAATATGAGCGGAATGACCTGTGAAGCATGTGAAATCGCTATCGAGAAGGTCGCAAAGAATCCGGGCGTCGTGACTGTAGAAGCGTCAAGCCCTGAACAGAAGGCTGTTATTGAGTATGACAAGACACAGACTGATATACATACTATCATGAAGGCGATCGAGATGAAAGGCTTCAAACCGGTTAGCTATGAAGATGAAGAGGGCCTGCATGAGCTGGATCCAAAGAAATCAGATGCTCCAGAGCAAGAGATGAAGTGTGGAAGCGGAAAATGCGGAACAGGAAAATGCGGAGGAGAGTAGGGTCTCTTAGGGAAATATAAAAGGGGAGTATGATGGAGTTTTTTCTGGAGTTTATCAATGCGCTTGTAGATCTTAGCAATGCGATGGCACCGTATATTATCTTCGGCCTTATTTTTGCGGGAATTTTGCACGAAGTGGTGCCGGAGACACTGGTGACCAAGCATTTAGGTAAGGAGAATGTCTCTTCTGTCGTCAAGTCGACAGTCTTTGGTATCCCTCTTCCTGTCTGTTCATGCGGAGTCATTCCTTTGGCGACAAGCATTAAAAAGAGTGGTGCTTCCAAGGGGGCAACACTCTCTTTTCTTATCTCCACACCGATCACGGGAGTCGATTCGATCCTAGCGACGTATGGGATGTTTGGTTGGGCCTTCACACTGTACCGTGTTGTCACATCGATGATCATTGCGACACTTGCCGGTATCTTGACCAATATTTTGGATAAGAACAATGAAGAGGAGGCATCTAAACCCGCTTTCTCTGCCGTGAATATTTCTCAGGAACCTGTGAAAGGGCTCTCCTTCGCGGCCACGCCGAACTTCGCTGTTTCTGCTGAAGAAGAAACTCCAAGTTGCTGTTCATCCTCTTCCTGTGAAAGTGATACAAAAAAAGGTTTTTCTATATCAAAGGCTATGCGTTATGCCTTTGTAACGCTGCTTTCGGATATCGCAAAACCTCTTTTTTGGGGTCTTGTCATTGGAGCATTGATTACCATAGCAATCCCACAAAACCTCAGTGATATCCTGGTTGAATACTCATGGCTTTCCTATGCTATCGTTATCGCTATTGCCATACCGATGTATGTGTGTGCAACAGCTTCTTTGCCTATCGCTGCAGGTTTGATGCTTTCGGGTGTAAGTGCCGGGGCAGCTTTCGTCTTTCTGTCTGCCGGACCGGCGACCAACACAGTAACCATCGGTGTAGTCAAAAAGATGTTGGGTACACGCTCTTTGTATATCTACCTTGCCAGTATCACACTAGGCAGTATCCTTTTTGGTCTGGGATTGGATTATATCTTTAATGTCTCAAACATAAATCCGCAATCATTAGTTCATATGGATGAGCATGCAGGCATTGTCTCAAGTATAAGCAGTCTTGTCCTATGGGGGTTTGTCATCTACTTTATCGTAAAACCGTACTTCACAAACAGGGGTGCAAATGGAAAGTGAACTGTTAGGGGATCTGAGAGAGAACCGCAAAGATTATGAGAAGAAAGTCCTGTATTCGATCAAAGACGATATCTATCAGCGTGAACGTTATGATGTCAACTTCACTCTTGCACTGGGAGCGACACATTCGGAAGTTGATATGGAAAGTTTTTCAACGCTGATTCGTGAGTCTGACAGGTTTATTATCCTTGACAAACATATCTGTTGTGTCGTCTTTCCATTCACCGATTCGGCTGAAGGGGTCAAGGCGACGTCCAACCTGCTCAGCAAGTTTGAGATGAGGTTTTTCTCACAGAAGATATATCTTAGTATTGTCAATGCCAACGATTGTGATACGCCTGAGCATCATATACAAAAACTCTTTGATGTCCTAAAGTTCTCCATTGAACACGGCATGGCAAATATGCCATTGGACAATGTCAGTTTCTAGTGACATTGGAGAAATGTTTACACGTATTCGATAAAAGAGCTATGCATCATCGAGTGCATTGATATGCAGTAGGAAAACCTGTCTGTTTTTTTGGGTGTCCACATTAAAGAAAAGAAGGGCATCTTCATATGCTTCACTCTCCTGAGGAACCTCTTCTTTTGTGACACTGCATTCCAGTCTTTTTAATGCAGGGGTGGCCTCATCAAAACGTATGGTGAGCGTCTCTGTGTCTTCTAAAAATGTGCTTAGACTAAGAAGATAGAAGCTGTTGTTATCTTTGACATAGAGCTGTGAGACAGGAAGCTTTTCTTGTGCGTTTCCTTGAGGTTTTATGAGATAAAAATGTGTTTGACTTTGAATGAACCTGACATGAAGTTTTGCGAGTTGTGCAGACATTTTGGATCCTCTTGAATAATTGGCAGATTATGCTGATTTATTGCCCAAAAAACAATGAAGTATTTGATCCGCATGAAAAAGTTAAGATAGTATCAAGAACCTTTATTGGATTAAAAATTTATTGAAATAGACATCGGTTACAAGGGGATGTCCAAGACTATTGGAGATGTTCTCTTTGATCTTTCTCTTTATCTTTTCTTTACCGGAGACTGTATCGGGAAAGTAATAATCCCCGTACATCGAAAAGGTCTCTATTACGGCATTTTGTACCAATATCTTGTTCTCCTGCAGTGTCGCGAATGCCTTTTGATTACATTTGATCGAGAGGTTAAAGGTTAAATAGTTCTCGCTGCTGATATTGACCCTGTATTCACCGAGATTATAGATATTCTTTTCGTGTGACTCTACCTGAAACCGTCTTTGTGCCTTGATACTGTTGTTGCCAAAGGCATAACCTAACTGGTTCAGCGACGACTTCTTTTGAGGCAAGAGAGAACTCGCAAGCAAGATGATAGATGTCACTATTATCAGTATGATAAGGAAAAGGCTGATCTTGATGATTTTTTTATTTGGTTTGATCGGATTGGACTTTTTTTTCATATGCGAAGATTCTATCAGAAGTCATTAAAAAATTGAACTGAAATGAGAGATACAGAGCTGAATTGTACGGGCTTGGCACACTTATACACAACCTGTGCAGAAAATTTGAAAGATCAGACCTGATGGGTCTTTTTAAGGATATGTCGTGTGAGGATCGGTCCGATCAACTCATGGATAATGGTGGTGGAGATGATGACACTTAAGATAAAGGGTGCAAAGGGTGCAAAGATAGCATCGTTTTGCAAGGAAAGTGTCAGACCGATCGCCAATCCGGCTTGAGGAAAGAGAGCGAGACCCAAATAGTGCCGTACATCTGAATCTGCCGAAGATATTTTCGCACCCAAATAAGCACCGGAAGTCTTGCCGATGATACGTAAAAGGATATAAGCGACGAGGATGAACGGCATGGTATACATCATCTCAAATTTAAGATGCATCGCAGAGAGAATAAAAAAGAGCATAAAAATGATCTCTTCGAGATGGTTGTCTATCTCCTCTTCGACAAGGTCAAAGTCCTCAGAGATATTACTCATGACAAGGCCCATAACAAGCGTAGAAAAGATGGCTTCGAGTCCCCATGAGAGACTCAGGGCGTAAACGATAAAGACAAGTCCGAGAGTTGATATGGTCTCCATCCCCTTGTGATGGGAAAAAAGTCTATCGATAAAGCTTGAGATAACAGCCCCGACAATTCCAAGCAGAGCGCTAAGCATGATGGTCTTTAAGGCATCAAAAAAGGTAAGGAGGTGAAAGTCACCCGTGCCTATTATCGTATCACTGATCGTGATTGCCAGAGCAAAGAGGATCAATGCCATGGCATCATCCAGAGCGACGACACCAAGCAGTGTCGTAGTGAATTTTCCTTTTGCCCTAAGCTCATGGATGACGGCAATGGTTGCAGCCGGAGCAGTTGCAGCGGCCAGGCCTCCAAAGAGTATAGATATGGCGAGAGTGTACTCAGCAGAAAGATTCAGGTAGCCGGCAAGCAGGTAAAAACCGGTGCCAACAGTAATAAAAGCAAGGGTACCCTCGAAAAACGTAATATAGAGCACCTGTTTTCCGACTTTTTTGATCTGGGAATATTTCAAGGTTGCCCCGATCATAACAGCAATTAAGGAGAGGGACATGTCGATGACGAAGTGGCTTTTTTCAATGAAGCTTTCGGGGATGATATTAAAAACCTCAGGTCCGATGAGGAGGCCTAGAAGAAGATAACCAACGACCTTGGGGACAGGCAGTTTTCTGGTTAACCATTGTGTCAGTGAACCAAGAAGAAAGATGATACCAAGATAAAAGAGTGTTTGCATGCTGTATTGTATCATGGCTTTGGATGATACGGCTTTAGCGCTATGTGTTTTTATGCTTGAACTGATACATCAATATTGCCGCTGCAACACCGACATTAAAACTTTTAATCCCTTCTGCCATCTCAATACGTATGATTGTATCACAGGCTTTCAGAACTTCATCAGAGATCCCTTTGCCTTCATGTCCCATAAGCAGGACCCATTTTTTAGGGACTTCAACATTCATCAGGTCAATAGAACCATCTGCGACTTCCGCTGCTAGTATGGTGTAGCCGCGTTCCTTAAGGGCTCTGATCGTCTCAAAGATATCCTTGTAACGGTGTGTCTTAAGCATACTCATATGTCCCATTGAGACACGAAGAGCTCTTCGACCATAGGGGTGTGGGCCTTGCCGGGGAAGAAGATAGGCGTTCACTCCTAGGGCTGCGGCGGATCTTGCTATTGAACCGATGTTTTCTGTGGAAGTAATCTCATCAAGCATAATAATTTGATCGCCTAGGTTATCCAGGGGGGTGTCCTTTGGCCGAACACCATGCATCATACAGTTATGATGTATCTTGTGGCCGACGATCTGTTCCATCAGCTTCTTATCGGCAAGAAATAGTTTCGGGATCTCTTTAGCTTCAATAAGTTCACGAAACTCATCATAATACTCTTGTGTCGCCAAGATACTTTTGACTTGAATTGAGCTCTGCAAGAGTATATTAACGACTTTTGGACTGTCTGCTATAAAGGAGTTGTCTTGCGTAAAAGCATTGTCTCTCAGCTTTGAGTATATCTCTAAAGAGGGGGAGTTTAAATCCTGTATTGTAGTGAACTGCATGCTTTCCCTTTGTTATATGCCGGGTGTAAAAAACACTTGCACATCAATACGGTGTATTTATAGATCTGTCTTTGATCTGTCGTTTAAGCAGCATAAAGCCGACAATGCCTGAGAGGAAGGAACCTATCAAGATACCCAGGCGGTCATCAGTGATATCATAGCACGCTCCTTCAGTGCATTGAAATGCGAGTGATCCGATGAAAAGGCTCATGGTAAAACCTACACCGCTAAGTACGGCAATACCGTATATCTGTGCCCAGTTTACGCCATGAGGCAGACGGCCAAATCCTGTTTTGACAGCAATCCAACTAAATAAAAAAATACCGGCCTGCTTTCCAAACAACAATCCCAAAGCAATGCCCAAAGTGACATTATCTGTAAGGTCATAGATATCTATTGTCTCAAAGATAATGCCCGAATTGACAAAAGCGAACAAAGGCAAGATGATAAAGTTTACCGGAGCATGCAAGGAACTTTGAAGATCGTTAAAGCTCTGTTTATTGTTTTTGATCGGGATTGAAAGACCAAGGATGACACCACCAAGTGTCGCATGGACACCGGATTTAAGTAAGGCAAGCCACAGAAGCAGTCCTAAAAAGATATAGACGGAGTTATTGATGATCCAAAAACGATTAATCAGAAGCAATAAAGCGACCATAACACTTGCAATTCCGAAGGCTGTTGGGATGATATGGTGTGAATAGTACAAGGCAATGATCAAAATAGCACCAATATCATCAAAGATCGCCAAGGCAAGAAGAAAGATCTTTAGACCTGGGGGGACCTGTTTGCCTAGCAAGGACAATATACCAAGAGCAAATGCGATATCTGTCGCTACAGGAACGCCCCATCCTTCCAACGCTCGACCGCTGTCCCAATTGAATGCTGCATAAATCAGAGCAGGGATCAGCATTCCGCCGAAAGCTGCAAAGACAGGTAGAACAATTCGGCGTTTCTCTTTTAAACTGCCTTCTACTGCTTCACGTTTGATCTCAAGACCAACCATAAAGAAAAAGAAGCCCATTAAACCATCATTGATCCAATGTAGTAGAGGCTTGTCGATCGTAAATGTGTCAATGCTGACAACGACACGCAGTTCTGTCAGGTATTGATATAACCATGAGAAAGGTGAGTTTGCTAGGAACATCGCCATAAGAACAGCGATTAAGAGAAGTTTTCCTGTCGATGATTCTTCTTTGAAGAAGTGTAATAATGAGTCTTTAAGCAACAAGGAACGGGCCTTTTTTATCTCTGGTATAGGATAATCATAGCCTTTTTTTCCTTGAGGAAGATTGAGTCTGCTACTCTTGGGTCTTGGAGTTGTCTGCTTTATCCTGATCCTCATCCGGGGATGCCGGCTTTTTTTCTTGGAGGGTGTCAAAGAGTTGAAGTGCGCGGTAGAGGTTTTTCGTGAAGCGGCGGGTTAGGTGGAGGTCGTTGATCGCGATTGCTGTGACATTTCTGCTTAATCCGGGAGACTGAGCGATGGAAGAGACACTTTCAATCGTCTTTTTATAGGAGTTATCGATCTTGGAAAAGTTCATTTCCATTTTGGCAAGGTCCTGGTCTTCTCCTTTGATAAAGTCATTAAAGATCATGATACTGCTCAGGATCTGGTAGCGTGTATTATGATAGAAGTGTTGTATATCTGCGACTTCGATACCAGAAAGCAGCTCAAGGTCGTTAAGCATGTCTTTGATGGCTTTGGAAGCCGAAGCAAGCCGCGTGGCGATGTCTGTGAGGGTTAAAAGCAGTTTCTGTTGTCTGTCATCACTGATATGAAGCGACACGGCGGCGGCATAGTTGTATATCTCCCCTTCAAGCTCCTGTAGCTGTGAATAGAGCTTTGTATAGGAGATATCCAAAGGTTCTTTGGAGTAGTCAAGCAGCTTGTCGATGGCATGGCGCTTCTCAAGCGCGTGAGGCGGAATGATGTTAATGGCAAACAGAGAGAACTCGCTCACTTTCTGTATGAGGTGGTGTATCTCAAGCTCAAGGCTCTCTAGAGCGACAAGAGGAACATTCGCCGTGACAGTATGAATGTGTTTGGTCACAACAGCCGGCTCTTTCGTGAACCTCTTGCTTAAGAGACTTGCAAGGGCCGGAATCCAAAAAAACCACAACAATACACCCAAGAGATTGAAGATGGTATGAAAGAGTGCCAAGGCGATAACGGGTTCGCTTTCAGGAATGATCATAAATGTCAGCTTCGTAATGGCAGAGACAAATATCAATGCGACGGCTGCTGTACTTAGATTAAACAAAAAATGTACAGCGGCGGCACGTTTTTTATCCGGAGAGCCGCCTATAGAACCCAGGGCAATGGTTATTGTCGTACCGACATTGGCCCCGATGATGAAGATAGCAGCCATCTCAAAAGAGACAAGCTGGGTAAAGAGGGCACTTTGTGCAATGGCGATTGAGGCTGAACTGGATTGGATAAGGGCAGTAAGGATGATACCGATGAAGATAAAAAGATAGGGGTTAAGCTGTTTATAGGTACTTAGATCAAACCCCTCGGCGATGAAGCTCAGGCTTTCTTTCATCCCTTCCAGACCTAAAAAGATGAGTCCAAAGCCTACCAATCCTCCCAAATAGTTCCTCCAGGTATTGTCCTTCTCGACGAGGATGGAACCGATACCGCCAATGGCGATCACACTAAAGGCCAGGATCTTGATGTCGAATTTAAACCCGATAACGGCGATGATCCAGGAGGTAAGAGTTGTTCCGATATTGGAGCCGAAGATGATTCCGATTCCATTTTGCAGACTCAGTACACCAGCTCCGATAAGCGAGAGAGTCATCAAGGATACGAGTGAAGAGCTTTGGAAGAGTGCGGTAGCGGCAAAACCTGCGGAGAGAGAGCGAATATTAGTGCGTGTCGCATTATTGATCATCTTTTTGAAAGAATGACCGGCGGCACTTTTGATACGTTCTTCCAAATAGAGCATACCGAAGAGAAAGAGTCCTAATGAAGCCAATATCTCGATCACTGCAATCAGCATTTTACTACCTTTGTATGATTGTTATAGTGTAACATGATTTT
>JBFFSC010000028.1:0-15747 GCA_041572615.1 Sulfurimonadaceae bacterium | reverse complement strand
TCCTCTCTCGCAATCTATCCTCAAAGGAAGCACTTAATTGCTCAATAGTGTCATAACATAATATCGGTATATCCTCCTCATCCTTTAATCGCTCAAAACCGGCCATCATTGCCTCTTTTGCATGCCCGATATTCTCCGGCTTATGATCTGCGAGATAGGTCAAAATATATGAAGTGATACGATTGCGTGTGCTTTTAACACCATAGAAGTTCTCATCCGAATCATGCATCTTGGCCTGAAGTTTGAGTGTAATATAGACAAAATCTTTAATATCAGAATATAGTGTTGTTGGATGTGACATAATGACTCCTTATAAGGAGACTATACAAAGAAAAAATGGCTAAATAGTGTCTAGCATCGCCTGATGTACGGCAAAAGCCTGCTTATGCTCTTTCACATCATGGGTACGGATAATAGAGGCACCGTTCTCATAAGCTTTCAGGTGGATGGCAAGGGTTCCCGGAAGCCTCTCCTCGACACTCGATGGCGCAATAGCATTGATCATGGACTTTCGGCTGGCACCGATCAGCAACTCTTTATCAAGCTTCTTAAAGTGTGACAGATGCTTGATCAAGGCGAGATTGTCTTCAAGACGTTTGCCAAAACCGATCCCCACATCCAAAACCAGCTCTTTGATGTTAAACGTTTCAGCCTTTTCAATACGTTCAGAGAAAAAAGACTCTACCTCTTCAAAGAGATTCTCATAATGCGGGTTCGTCTGCATTGTCTGCGGGGTACCCTGCATATGCATGATCACAGCCTTTGCCTGATAAGAGGCCACAAGCCGGCACACCTCATCGTTCTCAAGTCCGGTGATATCATTGACGATATGAAACCCCCTCTCCAGCGCATATGATAATGCCAAGGGAGCA
The DNA here is from genome assembly GCA_041572615.1 of Sulfurimonadaceae bacterium. Lineage (GTDB taxonomy): Bacteria > Campylobacterota > Campylobacteria > Campylobacterales > Sulfurimonadaceae. Next base: position 14,875 of record JBFFSC010000028.1, on the reverse strand, counting down.
TAAGAGTCCAGGCTCAACTGGACCCTTTCATAGATCTTCTGTTCATAAATCACATCCAAAATCGGCTTGAGTCTGGACAACTCTTCTTCCTCGCTGATGGCAAGGGAACCCGGTCGTGACGAGACAGCACCGATATCAATAATATCAGCCCCATCATCTATCATTGCTTCGATCTTGACAAGGGCATCTTTGTCTTTGAACCGGCTCATATCATAGAAGCTGTCATCATTGGCATTTAGAACCCCCATGATCTGATAAGCTCTGCTCTCTTTGGCTTTCAGAAAACGCTGCAGCTCCTGTGCCAGCTTTTTAAGTCCGAAGGGTTGGGCAAGCTCTTTTCGCGAAAGTGTCTTCATGTGCCTGCGTGTACCCATCAGGACACAATCGACATAGGCTTCATCGCATAAAACCGTACTCTTGGGAACTGCGAGATCAGCCCCGATTGAAAGCGCATCCTGTTTGAGGATATTGGCCGCACCGACATGAAGGTTTTGGATATAAAAAAGCTCCAGATGCATCTTTTCATCAAGGATCTTCCGACCGCCCCCGTCGACCTTTAGCTTTTCAATCCATGCTCTGGTATCAATGTCATTGGAAAGTCTTCGAACATACATTACTGCTACCTTCTGATGAACTTCATCAATAACATACTTAGTACACTGTTCAAACGGGCATTAAGCCCGATAAGTTTGTAAGCTGTCTCAAAACTTTCCAACTGACTCGCATTCAGCATGATATTCTCTTCCATTGCCTTTCGATAGAGCGCTTCGATCAACTCCTTTGCCTCATGCTTCGATGTGCGTTCATGCTCTTTAATAAAAGCAAATAGAGAAGCAAGGTCAAGCTTTTTAAGGGAGAGCTCAAGAGATAGAGGCTCTTTATGTACTTTAAGAGAGATAAGTGGAAGGCGCGAACGAACGGTAGGCAACAGAGCAGACTTTGATTCGGTAATAATGATAAACTCGATGTTTCTTGGCGGCTCTTCCAAGAGCTTCAAAAGTGCATTTTGAGAGGCCTCATTAAAAAGTTTCGCAGCGAGAATGATATATTTCGTTTTTTCTTCGGCAATATAAGCTTCACGGATGACCTCTTTGGCATCATCGATCAAAAAATCATCCTTGTAAAACGAGACGACACGTGCGGGGGAAAGTCTCTGCTTGACAGATCCTATCTCTTCTTCGACCTGGTCAGTGATAAGGATATGTGCGCCTTGCAAAGAGTCTTCACGTTTCATTCTACGATGTCTATCTCACCAAATAACACGGCATTAAGCGTCTTGTCAAACATCCGGTATAGATGCAATAGTTTGATATCCAAAAGCTTGTCATACGAGCGCAGGGGAAAAGCATTCTGAAAATCCTCATCCATGATCCATAAAAAACTGCTGTCTTCACGCTTGGCAATATCGGCCCGTTTATCATCGCCTCTTCCAATATACCAGAAAAAGTACTCTTCTCCATAGGACATGGAGAGCATATCCGTAAGCACGTCGATCTTCTCGCCGCCTGTGATCATGTCGTAATAGGGATAGAGCTGATCGAGGCACACCATAGGGATGATCGGTCTGTCGAGGCTTGGCTTATTCAGCGAAGCGGAAATATAATGACCAAACCATTTTCGTTCATGATCCGTCACCAAGATGACAGTACGACCGTCGACGATTTGCTTGATTGCCTGTGCAGCAGCTGCCGTCCACTCGAAACGCTGCTCTTCAAGCCAGCTGAGCATCGCTTCATCGGCGCGGATCGTCTCAAGTGTCCATTTTAAGAGTTGCTGCATCTATTGCTCTCTATTTATCTAGTTCAAACGCGTTATGCAGTGAACGTACAGCCAGTTCACTGTACTTCTCTTCGATAACCATAGAGACTTTGATCTCGGATGTCGAGATCATACGGATATTGATGTTTTCCGCTGCCATCGTCGAAAATGCTTTGGCTGCAACGCCGGCATGTGATTTCATACCGACACCGACAATAGAGACCTTCGCGATAGCATCATTGAAATCTGTACTCTTGATCTCGTCTTTGTCAATAAAGCCCTGAACGATGCTTTTCGCATTTTCGATCTCGTTCATCGGTACCGTGAAGTCGATATTCGTCGTACCGTCATGTGCCACTGTCTGCAGGATGACATCTACGTTAATCTCGTCTTTTGCCAAGGTATTAAAGATATCAGCAGCGATCCCAGGACGATCAGCTACACCGATAAGACTCACACGAGCCTGGTTTCTATCCAACGCGACACCGCTTACTAATGGTTGTTCCATAATATTCTCTTCCTTCGTGATTAATGTTCCTTCTGCATCCGAGAAGCTTGAACGTGTTACTAGATTTACATTAAGTTTTTTTGCCAACTCTACCGAACGGTTTTGCAGGACTTTTGCACCCAGCGATGCCATCTCGAGCATCTCTTCATATGAGATTTTATCGATTTTCTTCGCTTTCGGCTCAATGCGCGGATCTGTCGTATAGATACCGTCAACATCGGTATAGATCTCACACAAGTCCGCATTCATCGCACCTGCGATGGCAACCGCAGAAAGGTCTGAACCACCACGTCCCAGCGTCGTGACCAGTCCCTCTTCGCTCACCCCTTGAAAACCGGCAACGACGACAATCTTCCCTGCATCTATTGCATTTTGCATATTGGCAGGGTCTATATTCTCAATCCTTGCCTTGGTATGTTTGGATGTTGTGACGATTCCTGCCTGACGACCCGTCATAGCAACTGTCGGATGACCCATCTCATTCAGAGCGATCGAAAGCAGCGAGGCTGTCACACGTTCACCTGAACTCAACAGCATATCCACCTCTGCTACTGAAGGAGTAGCGCTGAAATGCTCAGCATACCCTATAAGCTTATTCGTCTCACCGCTCATCGCAGAGACAACAACAACAACCTGATGCCCTTCATTTACCGTTTTTTGGACACGGTTTGCTACATTTTGTATACGGTCCAAATCACCGACACTCGTTCCACCAAACTTCTGTACGATTAACATTAAAAGTACCCTTCTTCTTTAAAATATCCTAGAACTTTTTCATATACCGGGCGCTTGAAATGCGCGATATATTTTGGCAGTTCTGAAAAATCAACAAACTTATGGTCAATAAACTCCGGTATCTCTGTCTCCAGGTCAATCTCAGCACTTTCATTCAGCTGCACGAGATAATAACGTTGCGTCTGTCCTGCATAAGGTTTCATCTTCTTTGCCACATGCGATGGAAAGTCATACGAGACCCACTCCGGATATTCCGAGATAATCGTTACATCACCTGTCCCGATCTCCTCTTCAAGTTCTCTGTAAAGCGCCTCTTCCGGGCTCTCTCCCTCATCTATACCGCCTTGAGGAAATTGCCAGATATCCGCCAGATCACTTCGTTCTGCAATTAGGATATCCTTTTTTTTCGGATACTCAGCGCTAAGTACAATAATAGCGACGTTAGGTCGATATATTTTTTCCATATTTTTCCGTTTTTCCTTCCCTGTCTACACAGAGAAAACTCAAAGAAATATCGCTTAAACAGATATTTCCCTTGTTTACTCAAGTAACGCCCGGTTAAAGTGCCGAGAGTTTTGTGATAGAATTCTACAAAATTATGCATTAATAGCAATTGAAAAGGAATGAACATTTTACTTTATATTCACATTCCTTTTTGTGACAGTAAATGCCACTACTGCAGCTTCAATTCCTATGTCGACAAATTCGATCAGATCAAGGCTTATATGGATGCACTCTACAAGCAGACATGCTATGAGCTGAAGCGTTTTAAAGCAGAGGATAAAGCAATCTCTTCCGTCTTTATCGGAGGAGGAACACCATCAACCGTAGCACCTGAACTTTATCGTGATCTCTTTACCCTTTTATCACCTTATCTCAAAGAGGGTATCGAGATCACCACAGAAGCCAATCCCAACTCCGCAAGTACACTCTGGCTCAAAGGGATGAAAGAGCTCGGCTGCACACGTGTCAGTTTCGGTGTACAGAGCTTTAACGATACCAAGCTGAAGTTTCTCGGACGTGAACATAATTCCGAACAGGCTATCAAGGCCGTTAAAGCAGCAAAAGAGATCGGTTTTGAACATATTTCGCTTGACCTCATCTACGCGACAAAAATGGATACAAAAGAGCTCCTGGCCAATGATATCGATACCGCTTTTTCACTTCCTATCGATCATATTTCCGCCTATGCACTGACCATTGAGGAGAACACCCTTTTTGAGGTACATCCGGAAGCGGCGAAAGAAAAGCTGGAACTCTCGACCTTTTTTATCAACCGTATCAAAGAAAATGGCTTTGAGCAGTATGAGATTTCCAACTTTGGTAAATACCGCTGCAGGCACAATATCGGCTACTGGAAACTCGACGACTATATGGGTGTGGGATCAGGTGCAGTGGGAATGCTCGCAAACAAGCGGTTTTACCCGACAACTGATATAGAAAGATATATCCAAAACCCTTTGGATATCGATGTTGAGGAGTTAAGTGATGATGACCTTAAGACTGAAAAAATCTTTTTAGGCTTACGTTCTTGTGTCGGTATTGAATTGAACACGCTCTCATCGACTGAACGGGTACAGGCAGACCTGCTTCTAAGTGAAAACAGGCTTGTTCGCTTGAATGACAAAGCCTATAACCCTGACTTTTTACTCAGCGATGAGATCGCACTCTTTATACAGGACTGATCGAGTGCTAACCCACCAGACTTGCATGGCTTAACACCGTCAGTGCCGAAGCGACTGAAACGGCAACAGCACAGACAAACAGACCAACTTTGACTTGAGCGACCATAAACAACTCCTCTTTCATTGAAGATAGTATTGTCCTATTTTGAGGTTTTACCAACCCAACTTATCGTAAGTACTAAAACATCCTTCCTTGTAGCAAAGAGTATTCCTTTATCTCCTCGCATTTACTTATATCCCAGTCAAGAACTTTTAAACTGCATTTGGCTAAAATCACAAAAATAATTTTAGGATAGAGATATGTTTGGAATGGGCTTTGCCGAAATCTTGATTATCGCCGTTGTCGCTGTTATCTTTTTAGGTCCAGACAAACTTCCTGAAACCATGATCAATATTGCAAAATTTTTCAGATCGATGAAGACGACGGTAGCCAATGCCAAGGACTCTCTGGAACAGGAACTCCATGTTTCCGAACTCAAACAGGAAGCCCTCAGCTACAAAGAAGAGTTGATGTCCGCGAGTAATGAACTCAACAAAGTCACCTCTATGGCGAGCCTGGATGAAGATTATGATTATGTTCATGATACGGCTACCAAAACAACGACAAAACCTAATGCCAAAAAAGCTGATTCGACATCCGGGGATACGGCTAATGCGGAGACCGTGACCTTCGAGAAGAAAAAGAAAAAAAACAAGAAAAAGAAAGAGAATAAAGAAAATACAGAGGAAGATAGCTAATGTTTGATGACCTGCGTCCCCACCTCGTTGAATTACGAAAACGTCTTATGATAATGGTCGGAACACTGATCCTGTTCTTTGCCGTCTGCTTCTATTTTCATGAAGCGATCATGCACTGGATGGATCAACCTCTGCGTGACGTTCTTGCCAATATCGTCAATGCCGACGGTACCCATGCCGTGGGGAACAAACTGGTCACTTCGCAAGTCGGTGGGACATTTTTTGTAGCGATCAAGGTCTCCTTCTTCGCTGCACTTTTCTTCTCTATCCCTGTTTTGCTGTGGCAGATCTGGCTATTCGTCGCTCCGGGACTGTATGCCAATGAGAAGAAGATGCTTCTTCCGTTTATCTTCGGCGGGACGACCATGTTTACTGTCGGAGTTCTCTTTGCCTATTATATCGTCGTACCTTACGGTTTTGAATTTCTCATCACCTTTGGTTACACCAGCAATTATGCTGCTTTGATCACCATCGAGGATTATGTCGGTTTCTTTACGAAGATCATGTTTGGCTTCGGTCTGGCATTTGAGCTGCCTGTCTTCTCGTACTTCCTGGCCCTATTAGGTCTTATTGATGACCGTATGATGCGGGATTTCTTCAAATATGCCGTATTGATCATCTTTATCGTCGCAGCAATGCTTACACCGCCTGATGTCCTGACACAGCTTCTCATGGCCGGTCCACTGATCATTCTCTACGGTCTCTCTATCCTTATCGTCAGAATCGTCAACCCTGCACCGCCACTGGAAGAGGATGAAAACGAAGAAGAGACTGCAACAGCCTGATGGACCCGTTAAAGACAGATAGTTATGATTATACTCTTCCTGAAGAGTTGATCGCGACCGAGCCTGTCACACCACGTGATGCTTGCAAACTTCTGGTCTATGATCGTAAAGACGAGAGTATCACCCATACTGTCTTCTCCAAGATAAACGACTTCCTTCCAAAAGAGTGCGCTGTCTTGTGCAATGACACAAAGGTCATCAAAGCCCGTATCTTTGGTAAAAAGTCTTCCGGCGGGAAAGTCGAACTCCTCATCAATAAACCCCTGAGTTCTACACAGATCTCCTGCCTGATACGCGGTAAAGTCAAGGAAGACACAAAGCTCTATTTTGATGCCGAAGTGATTGCGACCGTGATCCGGCTTGAAGAGGACGGTTCTCGCATAGCCACCTTCTCCCAACATGACAGAGTATTGAGTTTTGAAGAGCTTATCCTCATTCTCGATGAGATCGGGCATATCCCGCTCCCGCCGTATATGCAACGTGATGACAAGGCCAGTGACGAAGAAGAGTACCAGACTGTTTTCTCTCAGAATGCCGGTGCCGTTGCCGCACCTACGGCATCCCTGCATTTCACGCCTGAACTTTTTGATGATCTGAAGGCTAAACACCCACTTGAGTTCTTGACCCTTCATGTCGGTGCAGGTACGTTTAAACCGGTTGAAGCAGAGACGATCACAGACCATCCTATGCATTCAGAGTATTATCATATCCCGCCAGATGCACAAAAGATCATCGACTCAGACAAACCTCTTTTGGCCATCGGGACTACCGTGACTCGTACCGTCGAATATTATATGCGAACCCATAAACATGAGGGCGAGGCAAACCTTTTTCTGCACCCCAACAATACACCCCTGCGTGTGGATCATCTTCTGACAAATTTTCACCTTCCGAAATCAACCCTTTTGATGTTGGTCGCATCTTTTATCGGAATAGAACAGACCCAAAAGGTCTATGCCGAAGCCATCAGGGAGCGCTACCGATTCTTCTCTTATGGCGATGCCATGTTAATACTATAGCTATAATACTTTTTAAGTATCTACACGTTATCATAGGTTAAAAAAAGTGATGACATGTCTAAAAGCCTTTACTTTGCACGTCAGCCTATACTTGATGCAAACGGTTTTATATATGCCTATGAACTTTTATACCGCACCTCTTTCGAACAGGACTTTCATCCTATAGATGATGACAGAGCCGCTACGGCTCAGGTCCTTGTCAATACCTTGAACCTGATGGGGCTTGACAATATTCTTGGTGATGCTCTTGCCTTCATCAATATCAATGAAGAACTTCTGATGGACGAGGTAGTCTTTTCCATTCCCAAAGAGAGATTTATCCTTGAGATTCTTGAGACCGTCACGATCAACGATTCCATCATTGAACGGATCAAAACGCTAAAAGAGAAAGGGTACCGTTTTGCTCTCGATGATGCCGACTGCTCCAAAGAGTATATTTTAAACTTTCAACCTATCTTTGAGCATATCGATGTCTTGAAACTGGACATCGGTCTGCTTGAGAAAGAGAGACTGCCCCAATTCCTTGCCCTGTTTAAAAAGTTTGATTTGAAGATCCTCGCCGAAAAGGTCGAGACGCAAGATGAGTTTGACACCTACAAATCTTTAGGCTGTGACTATTTTCAAGGTTTCTTTTTTGCAAGTCCCGATATCATTGAAAACAAACGGCTTGATCCCGAACAGGTCTTTATACTTGATATGATCAGACAGGTCCAGACAGACTATGATATTGATGTGATCTCACGCCACTTTGAACAGAATGTCGCCCTGACACTGCAGCTTTTACGTTTTATAAATTCAGCCGCTTTCAGTTTCAGATCCTCAATTAAATCAATCCGGCAGGCGCTGATGCTGCTCGGTCCAAACCAGCTTAACTCCTGGTTACTGCTTATCTCGTATGCCAAACCAACCACGGGAGCAAAGGGGCTGAAAAATCCTCTTTTAAAACTGGCTCAGACCCGTGCAAACATGATGCAGACACTCTCCAGGGCTGTCTACAAGGAGCAGTGTGACTCCGTTTTTTTGGAAAAAGCCGCTTTTATCGGCCTCCTGTCCCTTGTCGAAGCCCTCTTCCAATCACCGATACAGTCTATCCTGAACGAGTTGAATGTTGATGATGAGATCGTACAGGTCCTTATCCTGCACAAAGGTGATCTGGGAAAGATCTATCAACTGGTCTGCGCCGTAGAGCTCTTTGACTCAGAAAATGTGGATAATCTACTGGGCACAATAGACCTCAATCAAGAGGACCTCTCCCTCGCCATACAGGAGGCCTATACCATCACCGAAAAATTCGCACTTAATCTATACTCATAACCAACACTTATTCTTTTATCATTTTTTTAAGTATTAACGCGATATTATCGTTAGCTAATTAAACGTTCAAGAAGTCAAATGTCAAAAAGTATCTATTTTGCCCGTCAACCTATCCTCGACATTAATTCCAAGACGTATGCCTATGAACTTTTATACCGCAGTCCGACCAACAAGACTGATGCCGCCTTTGTCGACAGTCATTCTGCAACCGCGCAAGTCCTCGTCAACACGCTCAACTTTGCGCACCTTGAAGATATTGTGGGAGAGGCCTTTGCCTTTATCAATATTGATGAACAGATGCTGATGGACGAGGTCATCTCGTCTATTCCAAAAGAGAAGTTTGTCCTTGAACTGCTTGAGGACATCGTGATCACTGAGGTGGTAATAGAGCGTATCAAGTCACTTAAAGAGCAAGGGTATCGTTTTGCTCTCGATGATGCCGACTGTAGCAAAGAGTATTTCATCAATTTCCAACAGGTCTTCCAATATGTCGATATTCTTAAACTTGACATCCAGCTCCTTGAAGCAGAACAGGTCGAGAAGTTCCTGCCCCTGTTTAAAAAGTTCAATCTTACCCTCTTGGCCGAAAAAGTCGAGACACAAGAGGAGTTTGACACCTACAAAAAACTGGGATGTGAACTCTTTCAAGGCTTTTTCTTTGCCCGACCTGATATCATTGAAAACAAAGAACTAGACCCCAAACAACTACAGATCATCAAGCTTATACGGATGCTGCAAGACAGTGCTCCGATCAATGATGTCTGCCAGGCCTTTGAGCAAAATGCCGCCTTGACCATTCAGCTTTTGCGTTTTATCAACTCCGCCTCGTTCAGTTTTAAAACTTCCATTAAATCGATCCGTCAGGCCGTTATGCTGCTTGGCCCGAGTCAGTTGAAATCCTGGCTCCTTTTGACCTCATATGCCACCTCTAAAAGTCCAAAAGGCATCGAAAACCCTCTGCTTCATCTTGCTCAGACCCGCTCCAACATGATGCAGGTGCTCTGCAAGGCTGTCTGCAAGGAACAGAGCAAAGCAAATCTGGAAAGAGCTGCCTTCATTGGCCTGCTTTCTTTGATTGAAGCCCTTTTAAACGTCCCTATGGAAAATATCCTCAATGAGCTTAATGTCGATGATGAGATCATTGATGTACTAATGACAAAAAAGGGAACGATGGGTAAGATTTTTCAACTGGTCTGTGCTGTCGAGCAGTTTGACACACAAACGATCGAGACAATTTTAAACTCACTCTCACTGACAAGCACACAATTGGCAAAGGCCATTCAGACCAGTTATGAGATCACGGAAAACTTTTCTCATGATACTAAAAAGGAAGAGGTCTGATTTAGACGACAACGACCCTGCCCTGGACTACTTTGACCTTTCCCTGCAACTCATACTCAAAAAGTTTTTGGGCATCATAATCAAGTACTTCCTCATAGCTTGGCGAACAGCTGCAAAACTCCAGGAAAACGTCATCCCCTGTTTCGATCTTTCCAAAGATATCTGCAAAAGCGTTAATATCTGTAATCAATGATGCCTTACCCTCTTGCAAAAGTCTCATGCTACCTTCACTCTCTCCCAGTCGGTGCGGCAGGACATAGATACTTTTTCCCATTTCAAGAGCATATTCGACACTTCGCATACTCCCACTGTCCAGATCAGCTTGCGCAACCACCAGCACCTCTCCCAAAGCGACGACCAAACGGTTTCTCTGCACAAAACTGTAAGGTTTGGCTTCGATCCCATCGCTATATTCGCTCAACAATAATGAATTCTGCGCCATATCTTCAAGAAGTCTCTTGTTGACCTTGGGATAGACAATATCCAGACCATTGGCCAACACGGCAATCGTCTTGGGATATGCTCCGGTATGTGCCGCGGCATCTATTCCCATCGCTCCTCCGCTGATGACACAGACGTTGCGTTTTGCCAGTTCTCCTGCCAAAGTTTGCACCGCCGCACGCGAATAGGCATAGGCTTTTCTTGAACCCACTATCGATACTTTCATCAGGCTCAACAAGTCAGTATTGCCTCGGTAAAAAATCTTTTCGGGATTTTTCTTAAGAGAGCTGAACTCGGAAGGAGAAAAAGTGAGCACTTCCGAGGTCTGCATCTAAATCACCTTGTTGATATAGACCAGTTCGACACTCTGCAGTGCTTTTCTTGAGTTTCTAAGCGCTTGCAGGGTCTCTTTACGCGGATGACCGATAGCAATTGCCGAACCGTGTTCCTTTGCTTTTTTGATCGCTTTTTTGATCTGTTCTTGAATGTATTCCACATCTGATTCATGATCCAAGAAGACATCTCTGGCGATATAAGGCTTTCCTAAAGACTTCATTACATCAGGTACCTTTGTCTGCGCTGTCGTACGGCTGTCTAAAAAACCGATCCCCTCTTTTTTCAAGGCGATGATCAAATCTTTGACTGCACGTTCATCAGAGGTAAAACGGCTTCCGGTATGATTATTCACATAATAGGCCCGTGGGAACAGTTCCTTGACCTGTTTCACACGTTGATTGATCATCTCTGTACTGTCACTTACGCGCAGGGTGATCGGTTCTTCTGCTGAAAAACGCATCGCTTCAAGAGGAAGGTGAACCATGTAGAGCTTCTCGCGTGAAGCCAGCTTCGCCGAGTCGGGATGTGCAGGACTCGGCGGCAAAAAGGACATTGTCAATGGCATATTGAGTTCTTTGATAGACGCCACATCATGTGGGAAGGAGACATCATCTATGATGATTGCCAGTTTCGGTTTTTGAAAACTGCTGTATACAGCCGGCTTTTTCGCTGTGCGCTCCGGGCCTTTCGGAGGACGCCCCAAGCTGTTGGTATCAAACTCGTGCTTGGTGTCGATCTCGCCTTTGGCATGGCGAGACTTCTTCGTCTCTTCTTTACTCAAGACATCTTGCAAGCGGCCCACAAGGTCGTTTTTCGGAGCTGCGATATTAGCGATCTTTGCTAGAAGTTTTTTCTGTCGCTCTTGCTCATACCTGTTTTTTGACTCAGCCTTAGCCAATGCATCGCTGTAGCCCTTTTTATATGCAGTTATCCCGATGATTCCGCCAAACAGGATGATCAGGGAGACTACCAGGACATATATCGCCCATGTCGTCTTTGACTTTTTTCTCTTCACCCTACTCATTTAAGGATGATTTCCATCTCAAGCACATCGATGTTCTGATTGTTCTTTGAAGAGATCTGAATATCTTTTACCTGTGTATATTTTTTGATGACCTCCATGATCTCCGCTTTCATCTCATCCATATATGGAAGTGCATTGGAAGCTCTCTCATGAGCAAGGACAAGTTTCAGCCTGTCACGTGCAACGGATGCCGATGTCTCTTTTTTGCCAAAGAGATTAGAGAGTAGACTCATGAGAAGATCCTTTTGAAGAAGCCTTTTTTGGCACTCAGGTCAAGGTAGTCCACCTCTTCACCGAGTATACGTTTTGAGATACGGCGGTAAGCTTCACCGGACTGTGCCTTCTCGTCACGTATAATAGGCTCACCCATATTCGTCGATGAGATGACCCTTTCACAATCCGGCACAATACCGATCAATGGCAGTGCCAGGATATTGAGTACATCCTCGGTGTTGAGCATATCACCGCGCTCGACAAGTTCCGGCTTGATGCGGTTGATGATCACATGCTTGATCACCTCTTCACCCTTTTGTGCTTTCTCACTTTTCGCATCGATAATACCGATCACCCTGTCCGCATCACGTACAGACGAGACATCCGGAGTCGAGACGACCAAAGCACGGTCGGCAAAAGCGATTGCATGCTCAAATCCGCTCTCAATCCCTGCAGGAGAGTCCAGTAAAATAATATCAAACTCTTTTTTCAAGGTCTCAAGAAGTTCCTGGACTTTTGCCTTGTCAAGGATGTTCTTGTCATTTGTCTGTGAAGCCGGAAGGAAATATAGGTTTTTACTGTGTTTGTCATTGATCAAAGCCTGTGAGAGGTTACACTTGCCTTCCATCACATCGATGACATTATAGACGATACGGTTCTCAAGACCTAGCAGCATATCAAGGTTTCGAAGCCCGATGTCGAAGTCGATTGCAACGACTTTTTTGCCTTCATCGGCCATTCCTACCGCAAGGTTTGCCAGCGTTGTCGATTTACCAACGCCACCTTTACCTGATGTAACTGTAATAACTGTACCCATATAAATACCTCAAAATCTTTTTGCTAATTATAGCCTCAAAGCAATAACAGTGCCATAATAAAGGGCAGTTTGCCACTTTTTCTTTCTTAAGTGAAGCGTTTCATCCAAGCATTAGAAAATTTAGTCACGCTAAATCAAAAATGTGCCATGATAAACTTTATTACTACATCATCAAAGAGGACCCATGAGTGTCGAAGTAGAAACCCTTACCCGTAATCAGCTCAAAGAACCTAAGATGTTTCATGTTTATATGCTCAATGATGACTATACGACCTGGGAGTTTTGCCTTCGTATTATCACAGGTGTCTTTCACAGAAGCCTTGAAGAAGCGGATGATATCACCCGGGATATTCATACCAAGGGTAAAGGGCTCTGTGGGACCTACAGCTATGAGATCGCAGAAACCAAAGCACAGACAGTACAATACCAGGCCCGAAAAGAAGGGTTTCCAATGAGATGTAGTGTTGAAGAGGCAGATTAAAATCACGTCCTTCATGTCACGGTATATCAACATCGCATGCCTATCAAACCTATATAAATAAATTTTTTATCATGTTAAGCAATTAAGAGGTTTTGCACGCTTATCGATTAAGTGATCTATGCTATCTTTTTAAAAACAGTAAAAGGCTGGATCATGAAAGAGAATGTTTTAAGCTTTATGCTCTCCAATTCGGGCAATGGCGACAGTGCGAAGTTACTTCTAAGAGTAAGTGTGGGTGTCTTGATGCTTTTTCACGGAATCAGTAAACTTATCCATGGTGTATCACCGATTGAAGGGATGTTCATCAATGCCGGCCTTCCGGGCTTCATTGCATATGGTGCCTATCTTGGAGAGCTTGTGGCTCCTTTGATGTTGATTATTGGATTTAGAGTAAAGATCGCTGCTATGCTCATCATGATGACCATGTGTGGTGCCATAGCATTAGCTCATAGCGGAGATATTTTTTCAGTCACCAAACATGGGGCATGGGGTATTGAGCTGCAGATGTTCTATTTAATGACATCGTTGACAATCCTTTTACAAGGTGCTGGGAAATACAGCCTGGACGGTCGATTTAAAGATTGATATTAAATGTTGAAAATGGAAGAGATAAGGTTGGAAGTATCCATCGACGCAAAGCCTGCGTCGAGATATAATTAGTTTTTGTCTTGATCTACGATTTTAGATTTACTAATCCACGGCATCATTTCACGTAATTTATTACCTGTCTTAGTGATAAGTTTCTCTTTATCATTTGTACGTTCAGCATTCATACGTGGGTAACCCGCTTGACCTTCAAGGATGAAGTCTTTTGCAAAACGACCATCTTGAATCTCTTTTAGTATCTCTTTCATTGCAGCTTTTGAGTGTTCGTTGATAACACGTTTACCAGAAACATAGTCACCATACTCAGCTGTATTTGAAATTGAGTAACGCATATCTGCGATACCACCCTCGAACATAAGGTCAACGATAAGTTTTAACTCATGTAGACATTCAAAGTATGCTAATTCTGGAGCGTAACCCGCTTCCGTTAATGTTTCAAAACCAGCTTGAACCAATGATGCAGCACCACCACAAAGTACAGCTTGCTCACCGAAAAGGTCAGTCTCAGTTTCATCTTTGAATGTTGTTTCGATAATAGCTGTACGACCACCACCGATAGCAGAAGCGTAAGAAAGTGCTAACTCTTTCGTTGTACCACTTGGGTTTTGACCGACAGCGATAAGGTCAGGGATTCCACCACCACGTACAAACTCAGAACGTACCGTATGACCTGGTGCCTTTGGCGCAATCATAGTAACGTTAATGTCTGCTGCTGGTTGGATACGAGCATAGTGAATGTTAAACCCGTGACCGAACGCGATAGTATCACCCGCTTTTAGGTTTGGAGCGATTTCGTTGTTATAGATTTCCGCTTGGTTTTCATCTGGAAGAAGGATCATAACAACATCAGCGTATGCAGATGCTTCTGCAACTGTCATCACTTTGAAGTTTTTAGCTTCTGCTTTCGCCCAGCTCGATCCACCTTTACGAAGACCGACAACAACCTCAACACCTGAATCACGTAGGTTTTCAGCGTGTGCATGCCCTTGAGAACCGAAACCGATCATTGCAACCTTTTTGCTTTTGATCAGATCGATATTACAATCTTTGTCATAATATACATTTAATGCCATA
>JBFFSC010000027.1:0-15997 GCA_041572615.1 Sulfurimonadaceae bacterium | reverse complement strand
TAATTAATAACGCGATTTTATCTAAAAGAAGATGATAAAAAGTTGAAAAGTTGAGTGATATTTGAAAAGAGCTTAGTGACTTTGATCAAATTTTGAGGTGGATGTAGAGGTGGCTTGCAGAAACTCTTTTTGCTTTTTTATTTTCAGAAGGTTGGATGCCGCCTGGTCTTTTTTTGATTTAAGAAGTTTATAGGCTTCCTGCATCAGATGAGCAGCTTCTTGCATCTGCTCTAGTGATTCAAACTGGGGAAGTGCCGCAATGACACTGTCTATCTTTTTCTCATCTTCTTCAATAATGGCAATTTTAAGTTCATTAATCCATTGCAACTTGAGTACTCTCTCTCCATGCTTCCAGTAAACCCTTAATGACTCTGTTGACATTTTCAATGATTTCTATACTGTTTTCAGTGTTCGCTTTGGATAAGGCTTGTAATTGATGGGTGTATAAGCCCTGTAAATAGATGCTTAAGTCACCTTCAGCATCCATATCAAGAGTATTCAAAAGTTCAGTAAGAATAGCAGTCGAACGGTTGATCCAGTAGGTGCGCTTTTCAATATCATTGAGTTCTATGGCACGTTTGGCTTGCATATTGAAACGCAAAATCCCCTCGTATAGCATTTCGACAAGTTTTTGTGGTGATTCTATGCTGATATCATTTTGTGCATATGTATTATAAGCTAGTGCATTATTCATTTAAAATCCTTTAGTTCTTAGCGTTTATCGCCATCTGGATTTGCTGCTGCAGTGCAGTGAACTGACGTTCAAGTCCACCAATGATCTTGTCATAAGCTGCAAAGCGTTGAAACATCGTTTCATAACGTGCATTGATCAGTTCTTGTGTACGTAATTGTTCTTCTTCAAGCTGTGTGATCTTGTCATTAAGACTGTCTCCATACTTGGTGAATGTTCCGTCGAACCCGATCTGATTGTCCAGGAAATAGTCTATTCTCTTAAACAAACCGTCTACCTGTTCTCCATCGCTGTCTGTTGAATATTTTAAAAACTCTTCAGCTGCAGCCGGATCTTCATCGAATTTTTCTTTGAAGACACTCTCATTGAAAACCAAGGTACCGCTTTCTGTAAGTTCGAAAGCAGATTCGACTATTCCGGATGAATTGACAGTCGAAAAAAAGCCGGCTAATGATTCATTGTTACCATTACTTGAAAACAGGATGCTTTTTAAGTCTCTTGTCAAAGATTTAAAAGTGTTGTCTCCATTAAAGACACCCATTGTGTTCTTTTCCGGATCAGCTGTCAGTGCATTGTCTATCTCTTTAGTAAGGTTGTTGTAAGCATCTACAAAAGCTTTCATCTCATCAACAATGTTTCCGCTGTCTTGAGAAATAGTCACATTACTAAGACCAGCTTCATTTAGAGTGATTTCAACACCTACCGTAATGTCGTCAAAGGTATTCGAGCTGCGTATAAAATCGACACCATTATATTTAAAATGGGCATCTGTCCCCGCTTGAATCGGTGTTGCCTGAACAAGATTCTGCAAGAGCAAGGCAGAAGAGTCAGTGATACTGATTGTCTGATCTGAACCGGTATCAACAGACGTCAACACCAACCTATAGTCTCCATCAGCTACATTCAGTACTTGTGCTTTGACCGTGTTTCCGGCAGTCTCATTTATTGACTGGGCCAGCTCTTCAAGTGTTGTTGAGGCTGTGACATCAATATCATAACTGACACTGCCTATTGAGATATTGATCGTTCCTGTCCCTGAAGCAACGAAGCTCTCTTTTGATAAAAACTGGTCAGACTCTTGGATCTCTTTTGTTGCTAAGTCTGTTACATCGAGTGAAAAACTCTGTGGTGATACACCTGATGAGACATTAACGCTGGCAGCATCACCTGTCACAGAAGTCGAACGCTCAAGATATAAAAGGTCCTCACCAAGGCTTCCCGTGCTTAAGCTTAATGATGAAAGCAAAGAGTTGATGAGATCATAAGCCTGGTTTTGTTGCCCAACAAATTCCATCTTGGCCTGTATTGGACTGATTTGAAGCTTTTCATCATTGGCTTTGAGCTTTTCTATGGTGTCAGCTGTTAGAGCACCACTGGACCCAATACCTAGTGAACTTAATGTACCAGCCATGATTTATCCTTTTTCGTCGAAAATGATACCCGTAACCTCATTCATCTTAGCAGTAAGAGTCGATGCCTGTTCTACCGGAAAGCGGCGAATCATATCAGAAGTCTTCGTGTCGATTACTGAGACATAAAAGACTTCACTACTGTTATCGAAGCCGAAACGTAAAGAGGTGTTAAACGGGTCTAGCGCTTTGTTGAGCGAGTCAATAAGCTCTCTGGCTTCTGCTTCAGATGTTACAGGTTTGTTGTCATTACTTCTTTGTTGAGTTACGTCAACTTGAGGTTTTACTTTTTGAACAGATTCTTGTGCAGCTGCACTTTTCTGTTCGCTTTGTACTTGAGTACTTTGCTGTTTGGCAATATTATTAAAAATCTCCATAACTAAGCCTTCTGTGAAAATCTTATATATACTATCGACACTTATAAAAAATCATTTAGCCCAAGTTTGGATTATTTCTCTATCTTTCTTATCAAGCATTAAATGTTCCATGGATACAATATCACAAAAAGAGGTTTTGTGCGCCATTATATAGCTTTATTGAAAACTGAAACCATACTGCGCCGATTAAGCCTTATCCAGCTTATATCCTATTTTGGGGCTTGGTTCTCAAATGTCGCTATTTATACGCTGCTTGTTCAGTTGGATGTTTCCGCTTTTGTAATCGCCCTTGTCGCTGCTTTCCATTTTCTTCCAGGAGTTCTACAAGCTCCTTTTTCCGGCGTTTTGATTGACAAAATGACTCCAAAGCTATTGATGCTTTTATTGATCCTTTTAGAGATTGTCAGTACAGCTTTACTTCTGTTGATAAGTTCAGTTGAGTGGATATGGCTTCTTCTTGTACTCATATTTATCCGAATGGGTGCTTCAAGCTTCTATTTTACGATAGAGATGTCTTTGCTGCCTAAACTCTTGGAAGGAAAGTCTTTACAATATGCGAATGAGATACATTCCATCATCTGGTCTGCCTCCTATACACTGGGTATGGCGCTGAGTGGACTGCTTGTGTATCAGATGGGAGTTGCTATGGCCTTTATTATAGATGCCCTTCTGTTTATTATCGCTTTTTTCATGCTACTGGGAACGAGGATAGAGATTCACATAGAGGGCTCTGAAGGGAGCTTTTTGCACACCTTTAAAGAGGGTGTGGCATATTTAAAAGCTAACAGAAAAATCATCCACCTGATGTTCATCCATGCTGTCGTTGGATTGACGGTCTTTGATGCTTTAGTCGCTTTGATGGCAAAAGAGTACTACGCTTCAATCATTGCCGTGCCTCTGGCAATAGGTATCATACACGCTATCAGGGCTACAGCACTTGTATTGGGTCCCGTTGTTTTAGGCAAGTGGATAGATAGCCAGCGTCTGGTCTATGTGTTTTTACTGCAGGCTTTGGGTATGATGGTCTGGGCCTTCGTTCTGGAAAACTTCTATCTTTCGATAGTTGGCTCATTTATGGCCGGTGTCGCAGCAACGACACTCTGGTCATTTACATATACATTAATTCAAAAACACACGGAAAAGAAGTTTTATGGACGTGTCGTAGCATATAATGATATGATATTTCTTTCCATCGGGGCATTAAGTTCATTAATGGTAGGTGTATTGATCGAATCCCAATGGAGTATATCCAATGTTCTATTGCTGCTCTCAGGAGGCTTTGTCCTTGCTGCAGGCTATTACAGTTGGATAAGAAAGGTATATAATGTTTAGTCTGGCAATTCTAGGCGGTGTGTTACTCAATATCGGTGCTTTTTTGATGTTCAGAGGTCTGGCATTTCAGGCAATAATCGTCTATCTTTTTGCCGATATCTGCTGGGTTGTCATGGCTTTGCAAAGAGATGATTACGTTGGTGCCGTCTTTATTACCAGCGGCATGACCCTGGGATTCCTTGCGTATTGGAGAATGCGTTCTGGAAAGATGCGTAAAAGTCTGAATAAACATGACAGCAATAATGCAAAAGGTAACTAGAAGGGGAGTGTCTGATGAGGCAAGTCAAGCTTTCTCGTGAAATCGGGGTACTTCTACTGCTTTTTTATGGACTTGGTAATATCCTTGGCGCAGGTATCTATGTGCTTGTAGGCAAAGTAGTTGGAATATCGGGCTACTTTACCGTTTTTTCATTCTTTCTTGCTTGTATCATCGCTCTCTTTACAGCACTAAGTTATATGGAGTTGGCTTCACGGTATCCGGTTAGTGCCGGTGAAGCAGTATATATTCAAGAGGGAATAGGTTATAAGCCTCTTTCAATCGGTTTTGGACTTATGATCATGACAGCAGGACTGTTTTCTGCAGCAACAATCGCGCATGGTTTTGCCGGATATGTAAGCGAGTTGGTAAAAATCGATTCGGATGTTGCAATAGTCCTTTTGATTACGACGCTTGTCATTATCTCTATCACAGGAATAAAAGTCAGTGTGATGGCGGCAGCCGTTTTAACCGTTATAGAGATATTTGGCCTATTATTGATTATTTATCATGGTTTTGATGGAATACTACATCCTTCTGTCAGCTATACAATGTTTATTCCATCTCTTCATTTTCATGAGATGTCTGTGATATTTCTCGGCGCTTTTTTGGCTTTTTATGCTTTTATAGGTTTTGAGGATATGGTCAATATAGCTGAGGAGGTCAAAGTGCCTAGTCGAACATTTCCAGTAGCTATAATCTCAGCCTTGGTGATTTCAACTCTTTTATATGTCCTTATTGTTATCGTTGCTTTACAAACGCTATCCTTGGAAGCTTTAGAGCAATCATCAGCCCCATTTTCTGATATCTACCGGACATTGACAGGAAAAGAACCTGTCGTTATTTCGATGATCGGTGCCTTTGCCGTGATTAACGGTGCACTGATTCAGATCATAATGGGTTCAAGAATTCTTTATGGGATGGCAGGTAAAGGTTGGCTGCATAAAAGTTTGGCAGATGTCTCGCATATTACAAAGACACCGATCAAAGCCACTGTGACAGCGGGTGTCATCACTGTCGTTTTTGCACTCTTTTTTGATATCGTTTCTCTTGCAAGTTTCAGCAGCATGCTGACCCTGATCATTTTTACACTGATAAACTTTGCACTTATTCGGATTAAACATACAAGACCGGCTAGAGAGGGAGTGCTTGAAGTACCCTTATGGATGCCTTGGGTTGGAATCAGTTTAAATATATTTCTAGCAGGTATGACACTGTTCGTTAAGTGATAAAATAATTTGAAAGGATGATTATGAACCGTAGAGAGCTGATTGATTCATTGGTGACGCGTGGCGTATTGAGAACGCCACGGCTGATTGAAGCGTTTGAGACAGTTGACAGAATAGACTTTGTCGTTGAAGAGCTTAGATATATGGCTTATGAAGACCAGCCTCTGCCTATAGGTTCAGGACAGACCATATCTCAGCCATATACGGTCGCTTTTATGCTCGAACTGTTAGAGCCCTGTCTGGAAGACAAAGTATTGGATGTCGGTTCCGGGTCGGGCTGGACAACAGCCTTGTTGGCCTGTGTCAGTAAACATGTCGATGCAGTAGAACGTATAGAAGAACTTGTAAGGCTCTCAAAACAAAATCTCTCAAGATACTCATTTGAAAATATCAGTGTCCACCAGGCAAAGCAGACCTTGGGGTTAGCCGGTGAAAGTTTTGACAAGATATTGGTCTCTTGTGCAGCTGATGAAGTCCCGCAGGCGCTCTTAAGACAGTTGAACCCAGGAGGGACGATGGTCATTCCAGTACAAAACAGCATCATTAAAGTGCATAAAGATAAGAAAGGCTCTTTGGCAATGCAGGAGTATCCCGGGTTTATTTTTGTACCTTTGATCCGGGATGATATTTAAGATATATGCATTTGAGGAATATCTAAGCAGTATCTCTTAAATAAGCTATAATGCGGTTATGATTTACAGATATAAAAATGAAGAATATGATTTAACAAAGGTAACGCGTCTTTATCCGGCAGCAACGATAGAAGTTCCCGGTGGTGATACGGCACAGGTCTCGCTTGAGTGGGCAGACCTGAAACACGATAAGATCGAGATTGCCTATTTTGTCCTGGTATTTGATTTTGACCCTGTGGGTGAAGTCCCAACCAATCGAAAAGAACTGAAATGCGACAGTAAAGAGGAACTCTTTTCAGTCATGCAAGAGGTAAATGTCTACTTTAGTAAAGCCTAAATCTAATGATGAGGTTTAACAGCTCTCTCTCAAAGATCCTTGCTATCTCCATTCCCGCGGCGGCAAAAAACCTGTTGGATATGATACAGGTGATAATCGACCTGCTTATGGTCGGCTCCCTAGGTGTGACAGCCTTGGCCTCTGTCGGTCTTGGCCTGCAGTTTGTCATGGTTCTTAATGCCGTGATGACCATCTATATCGTCGGTGGGAATGCTGTAATAGCAAGGCATATCGGTGAAAGACGTTTTCATCGTGCGAACATCGCTTTTTTCAACCTGTTATTGCTCGCCTTGTTACTCTCTCTTATCTCCTTATTAGTCGGTTATATTGGATCAAAACAGTTTTATCTCTGGATGGGAACAGGTGAGCAGGTCGCCGATCTGGGTGCTGTGTATTTTGGCATACTCTCTTTGGGGATGCCTCTGATATTCTTGGATGCCCTTTTCTTTAATGCACTCAGTGCCGCTTCAAAGACAAAGATATCTTTGTATATCAAGATCGTCTCAGCTGTGTTAAACATCTTTTTGAACTATGTACTGATCTTTGGACATTTGGGGTTTGAGCCGATGGGTGTCCAGGGGGCTGCCATTGCTACGGTTATCTCATATGGGTTCAATACACTTGTCTATTTTATCATGGTGTCCAAAGAGAGTTGTATTTTGCATTTTTATGCCTATTTTTCGATGGAAAGTATGAAGAGTATTTTTAAAATAGGTATTCCTGCCAGCGTAGAACGTCTGATCGCTGTCAGTTCATTTATGGTCTTTGTCATGGTGATCACAAAATATGGGACGGAAGCATTGGCCGGATATCAGGTCGGTCTACG
The DNA here is from genome assembly GCA_041572615.1 of Sulfurimonadaceae bacterium. Taxonomy (GTDB): domain Bacteria; phylum Campylobacterota; class Campylobacteria; order Campylobacterales; family Sulfurimonadaceae. The sequence continues at coordinate 8,908 of JBFFSC010000027.1, read as the reverse complement.
TGTAGAAGGTATCGCATTTATGCCGGGGTTTGGTTTTTCTATAGCAGCTATGGCTTTGGTCGGACAGGGATTGGGTGCGAAAAACTCACAGCTTGCACATAACGAGGCCGTTACAGTTACGAAAATCGCTGCCGGATTTATGGGGTTTATAGGTCTGTTTCTTGTCGTTGTACCTGAGTTTTTCTGTAGTTTCTTTACACAGGATGAAAAGACAGTCGAGCTGGCCTCTTTATACCTTAGACTTGTGGGTATATCACAAGTCCCTTTGGCGGTTTCATTTGTTCTTAGCGGAGCACTCAGAGGGGCAGGGGCAACCAAAACGACACTTTATATCAATGTAGGTTCACTCTTGTTCTTGCGTGTCTTACCTGCTCTTTATGTCAGCACGATAACGGATGATATCTTTTGGATCTATATTGTCATGATAACTGAGACATTCGTTAAAGGCGGGATTTTCTGGTACGTCTTCTCTTTGGGAAGATGGAAAAGTATAAAGATCTAGGAGCTTTTCTTCATGCAAGGCCTAAGTAAGTGAGGCATTGCAGTGAGTGTTTATCGCATCGTGATGAGCTGCAGTGGATTGATATGGTAGTTCTTTTGTGTGACTTCAAACATCAATTCGTCATTGACGCGTCCGATAATCGATCCCTGCTTCAAGCGTTTGCCTTTTTTGACAGTCGGCGCGATCTTGTCAAGGTGGGCGTAGATGGTATGCATTCCATTGTCATGCTCGATGATGACGATATTGTTGAGCATACTGGTCTCTTTTGCCAGGATGACCTTTCCATTGAGTACATTTTTGACTTTTGCATTGGAGGTCTTGGGTTTTAAAGAGATGGATTCATTAAAGATCTTAATATGATAAATCGGGTCTTCATAAGGTCCGAACTCTTTGACGACAGTGAAGCTGTCAAGTGGTGAGATGGTCTTTTTTCCTCGGTATTTTTTTGTCTTGACTGAGTGGTAAGCATCCGTCTTTGACTTGACTTTCGGTAATGCTTTTGTCGGTTTTGCTCTTGAGTTTCGCTCTTTTTCAAGTTGTGCCAAACGTGCTTTCTCTTTTTCTTGTGCAATACGTTTTGCTTTTTCATCCTCTTTGATGATATTGAGTTTGGTAAGCTCTTGCTTCAAACTGTTTTGCTGTTTGAGAAGTTTTTTGACAGAGGCTCGATAACTCTTTTTCTGCTCTTTCAGTTTGGCAAGTTCCTGCTTTTTCTTCTTGGTGACGGTCAAGACCTCTTTGTGTTTCGAGTCAATGATCTCAATAGATTTTTTCAGTGAGTCTATCTTGCCTTGAATACCCGCCATCCTTTTGGAATTGGATGAAAAGTTGTTTTGTAGGACAGAGATGTTCTCCTGGGTGATCTTATTGAGTGATTCAAAGACTTCCTCTGTGATCAGGGCATCGGCATGTTTGGCTTTCTCATCATCCAGAATAAGGGAAAGGGAGACATTCTTGGCCAGCATGAATGCTAGGTCCTGACGAAGTTTTTCCTGTGTCTTTTGCAGATTTTTTTGTGATTGTTCAAGCAGTTTTAGCTCTTGAAGGTTTTCCTGGTATTTCTGCTCCTTGAGACTCAGCTCAAGTTGAAGTTCCTGGATCTTCTTCTGATCGCGCAAAATAGTACGTTCTTGTTTGATGATTTTCTTTGCTGTTGAGGCAAGGTTCTTGTGGACCTTGGAGTAGGTCTTGTCAAATTTCTTAAGCTTCTTGCTTGTGTACTTGATCTTTGAGTCAATGCTTGCCTTAGCATAGATGCCAGGGCTTAAAATCAAAACAAAGAGTAAAAGAAAACGCATTAGACCTCTTCTTTATGGTTGATGATCAACAGCAGTGACAAGACGACAGAGAGTGTCAGTGCGATGGAATAATGTAAAAAACTGTCTTTGGCATAGTTAAAGATATCGACATGAATATTCATATCCTGAAAATAGTGCTCAACCCAGGTACCGTTCTCTATAAAGGCGAAGACAGCCAGTATCAAAGAGGCCGAGATGATAGCGTCGATGATCGCCAGTCGAAAGAGCACGGCTGAACGCAGCATGATAGGGGCACCGAACAGTGCCATGATATTCATACGTTCAGCATGCTGAAACTGCCAGATACGCATCTCTTTGGCGATAAGGAGCAGAGTGACGACAAAGATGGCAATAGCAAATACCTGTGTAATCCCCTTGTAGAGTAAAAGCAGTTTATAGATCTGGTCATGTGTCTGAGAAAAACTCTCTACTCGTTTGATCTCTTTCATGTTTTTGAGCTGGGCACTTAAGATATCAACTTCTTCGGGTTCTGGGTAATGTTCAAGAGAGAGTCTGTAAAACTTTGGAAGCGAAGCACGCAAGAGTCCAAGACTTGTTTTGTCCATATCCTTTTCAAGCCGTTTGATCACCTTGTCCGGACTGATCTGCTCAAGTGAACGTACCAGTGAAAAGCGTGACTTGATCGAAGCCTCTTCCAGTGCAGAATTGGCGATAACGACGATCGCATAGTTTGCGCGAAGAGATTCCTCATAGGAGTTGATGGATCGCTCGAGTATCTGGTAGACCTGAACAGTGAATAAGATAGTAAAGAGTGCTGCAATCAGCGAAAAATGATTCTTAAGAGACTTCATAGATACTTCCATATTCAATGTGCAAATGTTTATAATCAATCTTCATCGTCTCGGGAATATGGTGAGTCACGACCACAACAGTTGTTTTCAATTGTGTACATGCCCCTTCCAATAGGTTCCAGATAACCTGGGAAGAATAGTCATCCAGGTTACCTGTAGGTTCATCCGCTAGGATGATGATCGGGTTGTGTGCCAGGGCCCTGGCCATAGCAACACGCTGTTGCTCCCCACCGCTGAGTTCTAAAGGATATTTTCCCAGTTGATGATTAAGTTTGACATGTGTCAGCAATTTTTGTACCTGAATTTCACTGACATCTTTGGCATAACCCGATATGATAAGCGGAAGCATGACATTCTTCTCAATGGTCCACTCTTTGATAAGTTTATAATCCTGAAACACAATACCGACATGCCGACGTAAAAAGTTAAGTTTCTTGTTACTGATATTGCCCATCTGGACGCCACCGACAGAGAGTTCCCCCTGCTTAGGTTCCAGCGCTCCGTAGAGTGACTTTAACAAGGTGGATTTTCCGCTACCACTTGCTCCTGTGATAAAGACAAAGTCTCCCGAATTGATATCAAAACTACTTTGGTTGATGATGGTCTCATTGTTATTGTATGAGAGAGTAAGGTCTTTGGCGATGATCACTTTATCCATATATTAGCTCTTTCAGTTTGAGATGGGATGTATAGTTTGTACGTGAGGCAATGGGTTCAGCCGGAAAGTATCGGGCTTCATTGTCTTTGATAATGACAAAGAGATGTTCAGGTTTATCAAAAGAGCCCATAGAGAGCCTGATCAGATAACCTGAATCTTTGATGGAATAGAGACGCTCAAAGTGGATAAAACCATCTTCAAAACGCTGGGTCGTACCATTGAGGCTCTCAAGATCAGCTGTACATTTTCCGCCAAGTGAAAAATCAAAATCATTGTCCAGTGCTTCTGAGACCTCATGGTTCTTCAACGTGATGTCATAGATGTTCTTCTCCATCTTGCGCCATCGCGTCTCGTATTTACTGACGATGCCGATATTTTGGTTCTTTCGGATCTGAAAGTCGCTTTGATTCAGCTCCAGGAAGGTTGAAAGCGAATAGGCAAAATAGTTCTCACTGTCTGTTCTTAGCTCCAAGGTCCCTTCTTTCTTAAGGCAGCGAATCGACTCGGAGATAAAGGCCTGTGAGATGACACGGCGGTGGGGTTTCTTGTCCCAGGGTACAGGAAAGTGTACAAAGATACGTCCGACGATGTTTGAAGGTACAAACTCCAGGAATAGACGTGCATCAAAGTCCAAAAGCAGGACATTGTCTAGTTTTTGAATAGCGATCTGTTTAAGTACCTGCTCAATCGAGGCCTTGTGGATCTCGATACCGATGTGCAGGACATCAGGGTTCTCTTTGGCCTGGTGCAGTAAATGCACGCCGCTGCCAAAACCGACTTCAATCCAGATCTCTTTGGCTTGAGGGAAAGAGTCTGCGAAAAAAGTGATCGGTTTGAGGGCTGATTCTTTTTCTCGGTGATGATGCTCTTTTTGTGCAAGGTTGGAAAAAAGTACTTTTAAGCCTGCTTGATCTGCATAGGCCTGGATTGCATTTTTGATGTGAAAGTTTGGTGAGACACGAGTTACCTTGTCACTTTTTAGCAACCAGTTCTCTTCACCCTTTTTAACCTGGAGCAAAAAGGTCTTTTCTTCACTCTTTGCACAGATGAGTTTTTCGTCAGGATAACGAACATTGCTGGCAATGAAGTCAAAATAGATCCCATTGTTCTCGAACGGGAAAGTGACTTCTTTAAAGTCTTTGATCTGAATATGAGGCATCTAGAGCTAAGTCCTATTGATCAGGCGTTGAGAACAAGACATCAACGGCTTCACTTGGTTCAGAATTAATATTGTTGATGTCAACAGACATGATCTGAAACTGGTATTTGATATCTGGTAGAAGGTCTTTAGCTGTAAAGCTGGTGCCTTTGATTCCTGTAATCTCCTGAGTCGTCGTATTTAACCACCCCTCATGTGTTGTTTTGATAAGGGTGTAGTTCTGCGTGCGAGGATCATTGTTTTTCCAGCGTAATACAGCCGTATTGTTTTTTACGATGGCATCGATAAAGCTTGGTGTATGAGGCTTTGCAAGGGTGCTCCCATGCACCGGATTGGATTGCATCGGACTCTCTAAACCGTCTTTGTCGACAGCAGTGACTTTATAGTAATAGTTTTGGCCATCTTCGTTGATCTCATCGACAAAGTTGGTCTCATTGAGCTTGACATAGTAGTCATAACTTCCGTCACCCGAGGTAGAACGGTAGATGTTATAAAAGTCAAGGTCTTTCTCTGTATTGGCTGTCCAGCTAAGCAGGATCTTTCTTGGCTCTTTGGTCGTTGCAAAAAGGTCTTGGACGGTCTTAGGCAGCGGTTTGGTATTGACTTTTGCAATATCACTAGGTGTTGACTCTATCCCGTCGTAGGTAACGGCTCGAAGGCGGTATTTATAGACACGGTTGTCATCAAGGTTTCTGTCAATGTATTCAGCTTGCAAACGGTTTTCGATCGTAGCGATCTGCTCCCAATCCGCCTTTTCTAGGATCTGTCTTTCAAGGATGTATTCTTTGACTGAAGGGTTGTCATGTGGGCGCCAGATAAGCTTAGCCATACGAGGCAGATTGCCGATTGAGTCAAAAAAGCTTACCGAGTCCAGGACAGGTTTTGTCGTGACCCTGAATGTCTTGGAAGCATCAGACTCCTGCATCTTGGCATTAAAGCTTGAAAACCTGTAGGCATAGGTCGTATTAGGTTTGAGGCCATTGTCTGTGAAGTGTGAGACATAACGTCCCTCTATCGTCTGGATGCGATGGAGCTTTTCCTCATCGACTCCCGGGCTGTTGCGATAAATATAATATCCTTTGACACGACTGTCTTTCAGAGGTTTCCATTCAAAGGCAATGCCGGTCATAGACTCGATGTGGCCATTAATGGTCATCTTGGGCAGTGTCGGGTCTACTACAGGTTCTTCAGGTGTATTAGGCTGTTTGGCACAGGCACTAAATAGAATTAAAGTGGCGGCTAAAGTTGGTAGGATGTATTGCTTCATTAATAAACTCCATATCAAAGTTTTCTTCTAAGTAGTTTTGCATGCTCTCATGTATAGGTGCGACAAACTCCATTTTTTCCTTGGTTGTCGGATGCACGAAGTATAAGATATATGCATGTAAAAAAATCTCGTTGATTTTATCTTCTTTGCTCTTAAACCCGTATAAATGGTCTCCCAGGATACCTCGTCCCAGGCTTTCGAGGTGGACACGGATCTGATGGGTCCTTCCGCTATAAAGTTTACAGGCGATCAGCTCGTTTTTCTCATCACGAGAGGGATAGAGTTTCGAAAATTCTGTCTTTGAAGCCTTAGCCCCCTCGACTACAGCCATCTTGAGACGATTCGTCGAACTTCTTCCGATCGGTTTGTCGACAATCACATTGTCTTTTAGAGGGATATTGATGATAGCAAGGTAATAGCGTCCCATGGTACGGTCCTGGAGCTGTTGCGAAAGAGCCTCATGTGTCTCATTGTTCTTTGCGACGACCATCACCCCGGTTGTACCTTTGTCAAGACGGTGGACGATGCCGTGACGTTCTTCGCCGCTTATAGTCGAGAGACGGATGCCTTTATGCTTCAGCCAGTCGACCAGGGTGGCTTCCTTGACGGAGGGGGCAGGGTGAACGGTCAAATCCTTGGGCTTGTTGATGACAAGAATATCATCATCTTCAAAAAGGATCGGTACATCAAAGTCGATATCAAGCGGTTCAGTGACGGTGGCAGGGGGAAAGTCAATATGGATATTTTGTTCAGCTTTAAGCTTTTGTCCCGGCTTGGTGACGACTTTTTCGTCGACAGTGATATGTCCATCTTTGATCAATGAGAGTACCTGGTTGCGGGTGGTCTTCAATACGTCGCTTAAGAACTTGTCAAGCCGTTCAGGTTTCTGGCAGATATAATCGTTAGTCTTTTCCATAGAGAGCCTTGGGATATAAAGTTTATCGTTGAAAATATTTTTTGCGTGATTAAGCGGCCAAAATTAGTGATATAATTCTCACTATGTTTAAAAAAATAGATCGCCGAATTATAGCACATTTTGATTATATCCTTATCGCTCTTATCACGCCGCTTGTGCTTATTTCAGGTATGTTGATCGCTGAGATACACCCCGTTCTTGCACAAAAGCATACGGTATATGTCCTGGTGGGAATCGCAGTCTTTATCTTTTTCTTTCTCTTTCCTATTCGGCGTTTTTCGTGGCTTATTCCTTTTGTATACTGGTTGAATATCGTTTTGCTTATAGCGGTGGAGTTTTTCGGGCATTCACGGCTGGGTGCAAAACGGTGGCTGGAACTGCCTTTTATCAATTTTACGCTCCAGCCTTCCGAGTTGGTCAAACCGGCATTTATTTTGATGTTGGCTTATCTTATCAGCAAGAATCCGCCGCCGCATGGAGGCTATAGACTGTATGACTTTTTGAAACTGAGCTTTTTTATTCTGTTGCCATTTCTGCTTATTGCAAAAGAGCCTGATCTTGGTACGGCGATGGTCCTTATGCTTCTGGGTTTTGGCGTGCTCTTCATCATCGGTGTTCATTGGAAGATCTGGGCAAGTTTGGCCGCGGGCCTTCTGGTTTCTGCCCCGTTGCTGTACGGACAGCTTCATGATTACCAGAAGAAACGTATTCATGACTTTTTAAGTGAAAAGCCTTCGTATCATGTCCAGCAATCGATCATCGCCATCGGTTCCGGTGGTGTCACGGGAAACAGTGTGGAAGAGTCGACGCAGACGCAGATGAAGTTCCTGCCGATCGCTTCAAGTGACTTTATCTTCGCCTATGTGGTCGAACGCTTTGGTTTTATAGGCGGGTTCATGCTAGTGCTCATCTATGCGACACTGATATTGCATCTCATCTCCATTAGTGCCTTCAACAGTGATTATTACATCAAGGTGGTCAGTCTCTCGATCGCCTTTTTGTTCTTTATCTATATGAGTGTCAATATTGCGATGACGATCGGTTTTGCACCTGTCGTGGGTGTACCTCTGCCGATGTTCTCTTATGGGGGAAGCAGTTTTGTCAACTTTATGATCATCATCGCTATTTTGCAAAATCTGCTTGCGTTTAGATTTACCTTTTTCTACAACTCCGACAGGCGTTTGATCGATCCGCTGGCAGGTTGATATTGATGTTTTTTGAGGATGGGGTCTTTCTCGAAAAAAATCGTTTAGATTTAGATAGCTATAAGTAATAACACCTTATACTTTCGACCTTCAATGGGTCTTTAGCTCAGTTGGTTAGAGCCCCCCGCTCATAACGGGGTGGTCGCGCGTTCGAGTCGCGCAGGACCCACCACTTGTCACACTTCTATATATACATATTTTAAGCATTAATCGTAGGCTTATTTTTTTCAACCATCATATCATTGCAATCTTTGTCGTACCTCTTTGAATGCCTCTACTGTAATAAAATAACGGGTGAAAGTTCTCGGAATTTTAAGGTTTTTTTCTAGACCATGATAAAAAAAGGATGATGAAGTAAATAAATGTTATTGCCATGAAGAGCTTAGAAAGAAATCCAAAAAAAATCATTGAGAACCCATATCCTAACGGATCGGAGTAGGATTCAGTATTGTTCAACATTCCATCAAGGTGAAACCAATAAAACAATATTGCATAAATAACTGAAAGTCCCCATGGCAGTAAAGTATGCCTTACATAACTTGGATATTTGAACTTTGCAACTACTGCAATGATTGAGGTGATTACTAATACTATAGAAGGAAGTGTTATATAAATGTCGATACCTGGTTTATTTCCGAAGTTACTGAAAAAAAGCCATACTAAAATAAATTCTGTAAGCATGATTATTAATACTGCAGGAACTAAATTAGTGGTTTTCATATTCATTCTGCTTTTTTGTCATAAGTTATATTTATTTGTATAACATTGTTGTATTTCTAGATTCTATAGAAATATTGCTGAAAAATGGCAAAACCTGATTAAGCTTTAACTATGGGATACAGGCTTTAATATCCCAAAAAAAAGTGGTTTAAAGGCTTCCAAATTAGTTTTAACCGCTCATAACGCAGTGATTGGTTATTCGAATCTTACTGGAGTTACTACTAGAAACTCATTGAACTTGTTCAATTTTTCTTGCAATATAGTCTGCCGTAGGTGCATCAACCGAGTTGACATGCATGACGATCCATTCAGGCGTTTTACGTACGAAGTTTATGACCTTGTTGATATCACCAAACTCTTTCCATTGCTTT
>JBFFSC010000026.1:0-16314 GCA_041572615.1 Sulfurimonadaceae bacterium | reverse complement strand
ATAGATCACTTTTTGTATCTTTTCTTCCAGTTTCTTGTCCAGCACTCTGTTTGCTATCGATGTGTGGTACCAGATCCCATTATCTGTATTGATCACTTTCTCAAGGATCTCTTTTTTAAGCTCAAACCTTTTCTCGATAAGGTCAGCTGCAATGATAAGAACATGGTCACCGATATAGTCTCTGTTGTAGTTCAAAGTGTTTGATGCATAATATGCCAATTCCGTACTTTTCCTGTATCGGATATTCTCTTCTGCTGTTATGTACTCACCAAGAAGAGAGAGTTTTTCAATAAAATCACTTCGATCTATCTGAAGGTCTTTTGTCGCTCTGAACTCACTGATAGGGTTAATCTGAATATTACTGCCACATCTGTCAACAACAGTAGAAATATACTCATTTGCATTGATATATAACTCATTCACCTTAAGGTTGCAATTTTCGTCAAAGCCAAATGGCTCAATATCGTTCATCTTATTGAGCAGATCATTGAAGGTCTCATCTTCACTGTAATCAAGTGTATGTTTTTGGTAATAAGGCAGATAGTCTGTCTCTTTGTTGAACCTGAACAGTTCAATGTTTAGTTTACGTCTCACTCTCACTCCTGAGAAATATTTTGATTCATTATAATATAAAATGTCTTTTTTGCATTGATTTTAATACCTAAAGCCCCTATTACAGGCATAAAGTGTGTAAAAAGATACACTCTTTTTTTATAGGAGTTTAGATGAATGTTAAGCCTGGGTTTGTGCATGATCATTAAGCCCGATTACACATCAATTCTGATAGAATTCACCCAAATCCGATTCATATCGGAAAGACAAAACAAACAGGATCCTCAGTGTCAATAGAAATCATTTCGTGGAATGTAAACGGAATCCGTGCGGTCGCCAATAAAGAAGCTTTAAAATGGGTTGATGAGAGAGAACCCGACATTCTCTGCTTACAGGAGATAAAAGCCCTTGAGGAACAGATCCCCTCTGACCTTTTTGACCTGGAATACACTTCGCTCAGTGTCAACAGCGCCGATAAAAAGGGATATTCGGGCACAGCAACATGGTCAGCCATGCAACCTGAATATACCCACAATCGTCATGAGATTGATCGTGGCCGCGAAGGCCGTATCCTCGAACAGGACTTCGGTGACTTCGTACTCTTTAATGTCTACTTCCCTAACGGCCAAAAGGATGATGAAAGACTTGCTGTCAAAATGAAGTTTTATGATGATTTTCTGGAGCATTGTAACGCTCTTCGTGAAAACGGAAAATCGATCATCATCTGTGGCGATGTCAATACGGCACACAAGGAGATCGATCTCAAGAACCCAAAAGCGAACGCAAAAACTTCAGGCTTTTTACCGATTGAAAGGGAATGGATGGATAAGCTTGTGGATCACGGTTATATCGACACCTTCAGGTATGTCAACGGTGATGCGACTGACGAATACAGCTGGTGGTCATACCGATCCGGTGCGCGGGCTAAGAACGTCGGCTGGAGAATCGACTACTTTTTTATCTCCGATGACCTTGTAGAGTGCCTCGAAGATGCCTTTATCATGCAAGACATCATGGGCTCGGACCACTGTCCTGTCGGTATCAGATTAGACATATAAACTACTATATAAAAAATTATATAGTAGTTTATATTATTATTTTGCCTTGGGGCGAAATGGTTTGATCACATCCTCATTACATTCTAAATACGGTCCTTCTATCAGGTCAATACAGTATGGGACAGCAGGAAAGACTGCATCCAAACACTCACGTATCGATTTTGGTTTACCCGGGAGGTTGATGATCAATGATTTACCGCGGATCCCCGCTGTTTGCCGTGAAAGGATAGCTGTCGGGACGAACTTGAGACTCTCTTGACGCATCAATTCACCAAAGCCCGGCATCATCTTTTGGCAGACATTCTCTGTTGCCTCCGGTGTTACATCACGAAGTGCCGGACCTGTTCCTCCGGTTGTCACTACAAGACAACACTCCTCATTGTCGCACAGTTCAATCATTGTCTTTTCTATCTCACTCTGTTCATCCGGTATACAACGATAGACGATCTCAAACTCACTAGTAAGGTACTCTTTCATCGTGTCTTGAATGGCAACGCCAGATATGTCTTCATAGATCCCGGCACTTGCTCTGTCAGATGCGGTTATCACACCAATTTTTATATTCATTTATCTCTCCTTGGTTTGTAATGTATGTCCAGCATTATTGATGATAAAAGTTGTGGCATATGGTAGAAAAAACGATTTCGTCTCTTCCGGGTCAACGATCTTGTCTTCGCTTCCTACATAGATCTCTATCTCGACTCCGCGCTCACACAATGCTCTTAAGCTATCAACAGGCCATTCATAAAAGAGAAGTTCTTTGAGTTCCTCTTCACTCCCCTCTTCAAGCAGCACACTCTCATCTATCTTTGCCGGAGAAAAGCATGAGGAGAGGAAGTTGTTCAAATATGCTTTTTTATCCTTGTTGAAATACATCAGTTGCATACGCTTGAACTTATCACTTTTATTTTGAAAGAAAGCCGGTGAAAAAAGTTGCAGTGTATCAACACGTACCCTGCTGTTCAAAACCTCTTCAAAGGCCTTGATCGCCCCGTACGAAAAACCGCAAACGGTAAACTCAGAGGCCTTTATATAAGGTTCAAAAAGCTGCTTGTCATTGGAAAGGGAAAATCCGCTAAAGAACTTCATCCATCACTTTCTTGATCTGTTCTTTTCTGATCTGCTCTTTTGTCATCAATTCATGCTGCAAGGCGTGTATCTGCGGCTGCATACCTGTAAGGAACTCTCTTGTCTCAGTATAGAGCTGATTGATAAGGTGCGCATTGTCCTTTGTTGATGGAATAATCTGATCGCCCATCCCATAGTTCTCAAGTATAAGGTCAATAACCTTTTTCGCTTCTTTCAGATCGTCTTCTACATTGCTTGAGTGTTCACCGTAATGAATCTCACAGATCGCCATGCCTGACAACATCACCTTGATATATGAAAGCAGTTTATGCTTGCTGACCAGATCGACATCATACGGCTTGAGACCGTCGTTAATCATAGTGAACTTTTCAAAAGGAACCTCATACCAGTAAGCACTCAATGCTTTTGCAGCCTGGTAAAGAGCCTGCAGACTTTTCTCCTCTTCACTATAGCTTTTTACCTTGCGTTTTCCAAAGATCACCTTGTCTTTAACGGCCAACACTTCATCCATTGAGATATTATGTCTGTTTTTACGAAGCGCTTCAAGGGCTGATTCATTGACCAAAGTCGCCAAAGATGCACCATTAAAACCGATAGTCATCTTGGCTATCTCTTTGGTATCGACCTCGTGGATCATCTTTTCAAAATATTTATCTAAAATGGCTGCACGTTCATCCAGAGTCGGTAGATCAACAAAGACACGTCTGTCAAAACGGCCGGCTCTTAAAAGTGCCGGATCCAGTACATCGATCTTGTTCGTAGCTGCAACAACGACTACACCCGAAGAGTCCTCAAACCCATCCATCTCCGTCAAAAGCTGGTTAAGTGTCGCTTCACGTTCATCATTACGATTCCCTCCACGCACACGTCCTACCGCATCGATCTCATCGATAAAAATAATCGAAGGGGCATTTCGCTTTGCCTGAACAAAGAGCTCACGCACACGCTTCGCCCCCATCCCAACATATATCTGGACAAAAGATGCACCGCTTTGATAATAGAAAGGAACATTCGCTTCCCCGGCAACTGCTTTTGCAATCATTGTCTTTCCTACACCTGGAGGACCTACGAGCAATACGCCTTTTGGCATTTTGGCACCAAAGTTTTTATATTTTTTGGGTGCACGCAGGAAATCGATAATCTCTTCAAGCTCCTCTTTGACATCAGCGATACCGCCGACATCTTTAAACCTGATGTCTGAATGCGAAGGAGAAATCGGTTCACTCAGGCCACTGGACACACTGCTTCCGGATTGGGCAACAGTATCTTTCTGCGGCTCTTTGAGACTAAAACGGTATACAACACCGCCGATGATCAGCGCAATGGTCAAAACCATCAGGATTTGAACGGCATAACTTCCTGAACCGGTCTCCACAGGGACCTTGGAAAGGTTCTGTTTATCGATCAGTACAGTGGGGATACGAAATGTCCCTTCATCCGTAACGAGGTAGACTTTCTCATCAGCCAGGACGGCACGTTTGACAAGACCTTTCTCAATCAGTTCGTTGGTTTTTGTCAGCGTGATCGGCTCACTCTTGTCACGCAAAACTGCAAACAGAAAAAGACCAAGCAGTATACCCGCAGAAAAATAGAGCACCCAACGATTCATCTTAGAGTCTAGCATAGTTCATATCCTCTCCAACTTCATACTCTTCGATCGTGATCCAGTTGCCCATAAGATCATGCTTACAACTGATCTCGATACGATTGAAGAACTGATCAAGCCCTGTATAGACATCCTCTTTTTGACTTTCAACGAGGACTTCCAGTGGCACCCTGTGTGTTTTTCTGAATTCAAGGTTGTTCGCATCGATGATCGAATTAAGCTCTTGCATGCGCTGCTTGGAGATCAGTCCATTAACTTCTCCCTTCATCTCGGCCGATGGTGTCCCGTCACGTTTTGAATAGGTAAAGGCATGTACATGTGTCAAAGGCATCTGCCGAAGATTGTGCATCGCCTCCTTCCAAATAGCATCACTCTCTCCGGGATGACCTACGATAAAATCAGTCCCAAGGGCAAACCCTTTATTATGAAGCTCGTCAAAAAGACGCATATCACTTTCGACCCTGTTTCTACGGTTCATAATGCGAAGCATCTCGTTAGAGCTGTGCTGTATAGCTATGTGCAGATGCTTTTCAAGCCATGGCTCATCCAAAAGCTCTTTAAATTCGTCTGTCACCTGTATCGGTTCCATACTTCCGATACGAATACGGCGAACGCCCTTGATCTGTGACATACGCTTCAAAAGGCCTGCCATTGAACGCTTTTCACCTTGTCCGTAAGATCCGACATTTGTCCCGGTCAATATAAACTCGCCGAAACCGTTCGCTGCCAAACGCGTAATCTGATCGAGTATCTTCTCTTCATCCAGGCTTCTTGCATCACCCCTGACAAAAGGTATGATACAGTAGGAACAACGGAAATTACACCCCTCTTGTATCTTGATAAAGGCCCGTGATTTTCCGACAAAGTCTTCAACGACGGCGTCATCAATAAATTCCAAATCGCCTATCTCATAGAACTTTGTCTCTTTCTTGAGCATATCATTGATTTTAGCTTTCTCAGACTGTCCGAAGACACCAAAGACTTTATTGGACTCAAAGAGAGATTCACCCTTGGTATGGGCACCGCAGCCCGTCAAATAGACCTTAGCGCCTTTCTTGTTGGCGGCATTGACATAACCGCGCACACCGCTGTCTGCACCGTTGGTGACCGTACATGAGTTAACGATGATGATATCTGCGTCATCCTCGTTTTGCGTGATTTCAAAATCTTCTAGGTGCGAGAGCATGACTTGTGAATCAAAAAGATTTGTACGACAGCCAAACGTCTTGATGAAGACCTTAGGTAAATCAGACATTACCATTCAACCTTTTTTTCACTGATCTCGTCCGGTGAAGGTAGTTCAGGGTTTTTGTGTTCACTGCTATTAAGATACAGTGTCTGCGTAGGGTATGCAATCTGAATATCATCAGCTTCATTATATGCTTCAATGATCTCGACCGAAATCGTACTTCGAAGCGTCAGTGTCGCGTAGGCATTGGTCAGGTACCATGCACTGATACGCACCCCGTTAGGCTCGGCAAAAGAGAAGATGCGGGGCTCAACATTCGTGTTCTTAAGGCTGTAGCGGTTACGCAGTTTATTAAGCTGCGTACGTGTAATATCCGTATACCCTTTGGAGTACTTTCGTGCAATCTCTTTGGCGATATGCGTCGCTTTTCTATGGTTAGAATCAAATGTGATCGTGATATCGATACCATCCCAGACTGTCTTAAGCGTAGCGTGTGAGTAATTGGCGATGAGTGTCGTGAAGACATAGTTGTTCGGAATAAAGACGATGCGCCCTGCCCTGCGGTTTGTCATATAGGTCGTCAATGTGATATCTTCCAGTATCGTGATACGCAGCAGTGAGATGTCAAGAACATCGCCGACATACTCAACACCCTCCTTAAGGACACGAATCCTGTCTCCGACGCTTACCGATCCACTGACCAGAAGAACAAACCAGCCAAGCATACTCATAAACCAGTCCTTCATCGCAATAGCGATACCGGCTGAAGCAAACCCCAAAACCGTTACAAGATAGCTGACATTGTCAATGTATGAAAAAGCGACGATGATGACGATCAGAGAGATATTGACAAAGGTCAACATCTTGTGAGCCATGTAGATACGTTCATTGTCAGTGATATATTTCTTGATGATGAGTTTGCTCAAGAAGAAAAGGACAAGCAGCACGACGATGATAATCCCCAGGTTAAAGAGTTTGACCATCTGTGCCTTGATACCTTTTTGCACCTGTGTCTCTACCGCATCTATTCGCTGTGCGTAAACAGCTGATGTCTTGTTGACCGTCTCCAGTGCATTTTCAAAAATACCGAGCATATGCATATCTTGGAGGTAAGCCGCTTCATCGGGCTTGCTTTTACTGATTGCCGACAACTCGGCCTCCAAACGTGTTTTCTTGCGAAGTATGACAATATAGGCACGCAGGTTAGACTCCCGCTGCAGATATTCGCTTGCCTTGCCTTCGATAAGTTTAATATAGGACAGGGCGGCAAAGATACTGATCGGATTGCTTATCTCAGGGGGTTCAGGCAGTTCATCGGGAATGATAAGTTCTGTGAAAGGTGCATTTTCCTTGCCCTGAAGCAGTGTGATCTGGTTGGCCAATATCTGCTCACGCGTCTCCAACGCACTTAGTTCATCCCTCGCTTCAAAGCTGCTGCCACGCTTGGAAAGCTTTTTGATCTTTTTACGTACTTCCTGCAGTTCTTTGGCGACTTGCAGATAGGTCTCGTAGGAGTGATAGCTTTTTTGCCAGAGTACACCCTCTTTCTTCAGGAATTTTTCCGACTCTGCGATCTTGGATCTAAGATGAGCAATAGCCTCAACACGCTCTTTCTCTTTCTTTTCTTCTAAAAGACTTTGGTTAAGGTCCGTGTTCTGCTCGACCGCACCGTACGCGAGGCCTGCAAAAGCAAGAAGTACCAATAGAAACTTATTCACCTTTTCTCTCCGCAAACATTGTCAGCACATCCATCAAGGTCTCTTTGGAGATATCAGAACGCAGCTGCACACCACCGATATGTTCCGGTACGATAAAGGTAATATTCGTATCAGAACTTTTTTTATCCAGGAAAAACGCTTCATAGTATTTGTCCGTATCGGCAATCGGGTAGTCCGTAGGAAGGTCATATTTGAGCAGTACTGTTTTGATACGTTCAGCTTCATCTGCATCCATCTGGCCCAAGCGTATTGCCAACTCATTAGCCATCACCATGCCGATAGCAACACTCTCACCATGGAGGTACTTCGTATATCCTGTCTCGTTTTCGATGACATGGCCAAAAGTATGGCCATAGTTCAGTGCTGCACGCAGTCCTTTTTCTTTCTCGTCCTGTGAAACGACCATGGCCTTTGTCTTCACCGATCGGGCTATCGCTTCCTTGATCACAGAGATATCATTAAGGTCTGCATCCTCGAGCCATTCAAAGAACGCCTTGTCAAAACAGACTGCCATCTTGATGATCTCTGCAATACCCGCTGCATATTCACGAGAAGGCAGAGTTGATAGAAAATAGGGATCGATATAGACCGCTTTGGGTTGATGAAAGGCACCGATCAGGTTTTTCCCATAGGCATTGTTCACACCTGTTTTACCGCCAACACTGGCATCAACCTGAGACAAAAGTGTCGTTGGTATCTGAACAAAATCGATACCACGCTGATAGATACTTGCGGCAAATCCTGTCATATCACCGATAACACCGCCGCCCAAAGCGATCAGGACAGAACTGCGGTTGAACTTATGTTCGAACATCTCGTTCAATATCTTCTCTACCGTCGAAAGTGTCTTGTAGTTCTCACCATCTTCAACCGTGATCACACAGACCTCTTTCGCCTTGAGCTTAGAAAGCAGATGTTCCAGGTGAAATCCGCTGACAGTCGGATTGGTCACAACGGCGACCTTTGTCTCAAATTCCAGTGTGGGGAGGTCACCAAGATGAACCTGATAGGAGTTGTCTATTTCACGCTTAAGCCGTATATCGATATTCATTCATTTTTCTCTATAAAATTTTTGAATAAATAATACTCAACTCAGGCTTTAAAAGGGATTAGCCCTCACTTTAAAGCTGTACAGGGATAAAAAGTTGGTGGTATTCGCTAAGACGGTGATACAATTTTTCACTGTCTGTCGAAAAGAGAGAGTAGAGAGGAAGATCAAGCATCTTTTCTGTGAACGGAAGACAATATAAAAAGTTCTCTTTCTGCTTCAGAAAACGGATAGGATTGGCCTCTTGAGATTTCATCTTGATTGACTTGGAAAAGATGACGGAAAGGTTCTCGTAATGTTCGACGATGCGCTCCTTGTCTTCACTTTTCTCCTGCGTAAAATCAAACAGCTCCAGATTAAACGAAAGTTGAGCGGAGATGTCAAAAACAGTCGTCGATATCTTTTCGAGATCACGGTTGTCGGTCAATACGACGACACTCTCTTTAAGCTTTGAAAATGGTTTCTTGGAGAGCTTTAACACCGGTCTCTTTGCATCAAAGAGAGTCTGGCGCAAAGGAGCACCGGAAAACAGCTTGCTTGAGAGCATTATCATACCGATATCCATCTCGTTCATATCATTTAGTATGATCTCTCTGTAGTCACGTGACGAGTAATCTATCTCTATCGTTATCTTGTCACTGCGATGACTTTTTATCTTCTTGAGCATATCAATATCTGAGGCATTGACAACGCGGATAAAGAGGTTGTCGCCCAAATGCCTGTGGATATATTTCGACCTCTTGATAAGTTTTGGCAGGTTCTCTTTTTTTTCATGTGCCATATCGATATAAAGATACAGATTGCTCCCGTACGGTGCCGGAAACTGTCCGAGTTCTCTTTTGATGGCCCGGTATACGGTCTTTAAGACTGACGGCTCACCCACGAGGACCAGCAGGTCATTAGGCTGTATCATTCGTTTTGGGGAAGGAAGGATCAATCTTTGGTTACGGTAGATTGCCACGATCTTCCAGTTGTTCTGCTCCAAGGCTCCGATATGACGATAGACAAAAGAGCTCCCAAAAGGCACAAGGACTTCTACGATCTCACCCTCGCCCATACCGACGTTTTGTGCAATCACAGGGACATTGGGAATATAATCAAAAAGGCGGCTGGCCAGGATATCGCTCGAATTGATCGCAATGATGTTTTGATCATCAAACTGTAATCCCCAACGATCGAGCAAGACGATACGCAGCTGGGATTTTACCATGCGGATGTTCTTGACGCTTACTTCTACGTCAACAGCACTCTTAAGTGCTATGATGACTTGCACAAACTCCATCTTCAAAAGGTTTGAAAGTTTATGGAAGCTTGTCGGGTCAAACTGGTAGAACTTGAATTGGGCCGGTTTGGCATTTTCTATCTCAAGTTCATGCATCGAGACGACATAATAGATATTCTCACTGCTGTAGGCATCTGCGACGCGTTCGACAAAGTGCTTGCCTGTTTTGCCATCGCTAAGAATCAGTATCTTTTTCATCATGTCCTCTTTGGGCCTTGCCCGTTTGTGTTTTGTGATTGTAGTATAATTGCAATAAAAAAGAAAGTTATACGCAAATATGGAATTTAAACTTGAAGCACAAAGCGGGAAAGCGCGTGCCGCTACCATCGTAACCGCACACTCTACGATTCAGACACCTGTCTTTATGCCTGTTGGCACCGTCGGTTCGATCAAAGCACTCGATATGCATGATATGGATGAAGTCCTTGGTGCCAATATCATCCTGGCAAATACCTATCATATGTACCTTCGTCCGGGGGATGAAAATGTCGCGAAGATGGGAAAGCTTCATAAGTTCACCACCTATCCGAAAAGTTTCTTGACGGACTCCGGCGGTTTCCAGGCGTTCAGTCTCAGTGATATCTCAAAACCCACTGAAGACGGGATTGAGTTCAGAAGCCATATTGACGGCAGTAAACACTTCTTTACACCGAAGAAGGTTATCGATATCCAGACAAACCTCGGAAGCGACATCATGATGATCCTTGATGACCTTGTCGCCCTGCCTGCGACTCAAGAACGTATCGAAGTCTCTATCGACAGAACGACGCGCTGGGCGAAAGAATCCATAGAGTATTTCCGTTCCCAACAAGACAAAGGCATCTGTACGGATCAAAATATCTTTGCCATCATACAAGGCGGCACGGATAAGGCCTTTCGTGCGAAATCGGCTACAGAGTTATGTGCCCTTGATTATGACGGCTTTGCTATCGGCGGGCTTTCAGTTGGAGAGGCCAATGAGGAGATGTATGAAACTGTCGAGCACACGGTGCAATATATGCCTGAAGACAAGCCGCGTTATCTAATGGGTGTCGGCACCCCTGAAGATCTTATCGAGAACATCGATCGAGGTGTCGATATGTTCGACTGTGTCATGCCCACACGCAATGCCAGAAATGGAACACTCTTCACCTCATTTGGGAAAATAAATATCCGCGGGGCAAAGTTCAAAGAGGATGAGAATCCAGTTGATCCCGAATGCGAATGTCCGACCTGCAAACGCTATACACGCTCTTATCTAAATCACCTGATGCGCTCAAAAGAGTTAACCTACTTCCGTCTGGCCTCTTTGCATAATCTGCACTACTACCTTAATCTGATGAGACAGGCAAGAGAAGCGATACTGCAAGACAGATTTGCAGAGTTTAAAAAGGAGTTCTATGCAAAACGCAGCTAAGATAGCTTTGGGGGTCAACATTGACCACATCGCCGTATTAAGAGAGGCTCGCCGTATCAATGACCCTGATCCGATCGACGCCCTGGGCATCTGTAAACGTGCGGGTGCTGATCAGATCACCATCCATCTGCGTGAAGACCGCAGGCATATCAATGACTTTGATGCTGAGCGAATCATGCTCAATTCTGCCCTGCCCGTCAACCTTGAGTGTTCCATCGATCCTGATATCATCGAGATCATCTGCAAACTTCATCCCCACCGTGCGACACTGGTTCCTGAAAAGCGTGAAGAGGTCACGACGGAAGGCGGACTGGATGTCATCGGTCATTTTAAAGCGATCGAAGAAGCCGTGAAAAAACTCAAGGATCATGAGATAGAGGTCTCCCTGTTTATCGATCCAAACGACGAAATCATCGATGCCTGCGCAAAACTGGACATCGATATGATCGAACTTCACACCGGACGCTATGCAAATATATATGCAATGCTCAACACACCTCTTTCGGCCACCCACCATACGATCAAAGAACTCGAACGCCCAAGAGCGGAGCTGAAGGAGCTGCTGCATACATCACTCGAAGAGATAAAAGACGCTGCCTACCTCGCTCACCAAAAGGGCTTGTTAGTCGCTGCCGGCCACGGCCTGAACTATCAGAATGTAACTGCAATATGTGACATCGAGGTTATCCAGGAGCTTAACATCGGACAAAGCATCATCGCCAGATCTGTGTTTACCGGCCTTGAGAAGGCCATCATCGACATGAAAGAGCTCCTTGCATGAGTAAACCTGTCATTGCAGTCAGTGTCGGCGACTTGAACGGTATCGGTATCGAGATCGCACTGAGAGCGCATAAAGAGATATCCAAGATTTCTCAGCCGATATACTGCATCTCACAAACAATGCTTGAGCAAGCCTGTAAAAAACTCAACATCAGCCAGCCGGAAGGCATGGTCCTTTTTCCCGTCAAAGACAACTTTAAAATCAAAGCTGGAGTCATCGACAAAAAGAGCGGGATGTACAGCTACAACTCTTTTAAAAAAGCGATCAGGCTCTGTGAGAAGAAGATTGCCGATGCACTTGTGACACTTCCTATCCATAAAGAAGCATGGTCAAAAGCGGACATAGACTACAAAGGGCATACAGACATGCTTCGCACATACTTTAACCAGGAAGCTATCATGATGCTGGGTTGTGAAAAGATGTATGTCGCACTTTATACCGAACACATCCCCTTATCCAAAGTTCCCCAGCAGATCAAGACAAAAAAGATAGCCAGGTTTTTACTGGATCTCAGTCAGAACGTACATACTGACAAGATTGCTGTACTCGGTCTCAATCCCCATGCCGGTGACGGTGGTGTGTTAGGGAACGAGGAGAAATACATTTCCAAAGCGATCAAGCAGGCAAATAAAGAACTGGAGAGGGATCTCTTTTACGGACCTTTTGTCCCGGACACTGCTTTTACCAAGCCGATGCGTAAAGAGTATCAGCATTATGTCGCCATGTACCATGACCAGGGGCTAATCCCACTTAAGGCTCTGCACTTTGATGAAAGCATTAACATCTCGCTGAACCTGCCGATCATCAGGACATCAGTTGATCACGGAACAGCCTTTGATATCGCCTATAAAAACAAAAAGCCTCTGACAAAAAGCTATATCAACGCCGTCAAAGCAGCCCTGGTCCAGATAAGTCCATAAGGCAAAGGCCTTACATAAGAAATTAATTTTACTTATGCCATTTTTCTGGTATTATTATTATAACTACTCAAAAAAGGATACGCGTGGAAGAAGACTTTCTTTTTCAGGACGAAGAAGTAAATCCAATTACCGTTTCCAAAGACCCATGGAAAATATTGATCGTTGATGATGACCATGGTATACATGATGTCACTAAACTTGCACTCAAAAATATGGAAGTCGATGGCAGGGGTTTGACATTCACGTCCGTCTATTCTGCACAAGAGGCCAGAGAGCTATTGGCACACGACAACAGTTATCATGTCGCTCTTATCGATGTCGTGATGGAGACAGCCAACGCCGGTCTCGAACTCACCAAATATATCCGACAGGTCCTGTTGAACGCCAACCTGCGTATTGTCATAAGAACCGGGCAATCCGGCCTCGCTCCGGAAAAATATGTAATCGACAACTTTGACATCAATGATTACAAAGAGAAAACAGAACTCAATGCCGACAGATTATACAGCTCTGTCAAGATGGCTATTATCAATTACGCTGATATCGAAAAAGCCAACCGCGAAAAAGAGTTGATGTACAAAGAGGTCCTGCAGAACCCATTGACAAAACTCTACAACAGACATAAACTTCACGATGATCTTCTCGGACTTGATGATGTGACCATCATCATGCTCAATGTCGACAGGTTCAGCCATATCAATGACCTTTATGGGTATGAGCAGGGGAATTATGTCATCAAAGAGATAGCCAAATCCCTTAGCCTGCTGGAATCTGCCGGTAATAAGCTCTACCATATCGGCATAGATGAATTTCTTCTCTTACGTACACACTCCTCTTCACAAGAGACTGACAGTGTCGTCGAGCTTATACAAAAAAGGTTCATGAACAACAACTTCACCCATGAGGATATAGACTTCACTATCACCTTCACCGTCGGTATCGTTGAAAATGAGACGGAAGACCTTGTGAACAAGGCGGATCTAGCCATAAAAGAGGCACGTCTGATCAGTTCGAACCGTGTCCAGCGCTATCATGCCGATATGAAAGTCCTGCATGACATACAAAACAATATAGAGTGGTTCAGGGAGATCAAACATGCACTCAAAGAAGAGCGGATAGTCCCCTACTTCCAGCCTATATACAACAATAGAACCCATAAGATCGAAAAGTATGAATGTCTTGTACGCATGATAAAAGACGATGCAGTGATATCACCGTTTTCCTTTTTAGGGGTTGCCCAGGAAACCGGTCTTTTGACCAAGATAACCTATGTCATGCTTGAAAAAAGCGCCAAGGTCTTTGCTGAAAACGAACTTGATTTCTCCATCAATATTACCAATCACGACTTGCAAGATGAAGGCTTCAGCGACTTTGTCAAAAGTGTCCTTGATGCGAACAAGATCGAACCTTCACGACTTATCTTTGAGATTTTGGAGAACAATTCACTGAACAATATTCCCAATGCCAAAGATAATGTCGCCAGACTGCAGGCTTTAGGATGTAAAATCTCTCTTGATGACTTTGGTGCAGAGTGCCAGAACTTTGCCAACATACTAAACCTTCAACTTGACACGATCAAGATTGACGGTTCATTTATCAAAAACCTCAAAGATGAGCTCTCATACAAGATGGTCGACAGTATTGTCTACTTTGCCAATAACGTCGGCATCGACCTTGTAGCCGAATTTGTCTGTGATCAAGAGATATATGACATTGTCAACAAGTTCAATATCAAATACTCACAGGGGTATCATATCAGCGAACCGAAACCGACCTTGTGTCAGGATGAGGACCCCCTCTCATGAAACGCTGTCTCGCACTTCTTTTTATTGTTCTTTTTTCTTTTCCGGCACATGCCGTGACACAAGCACAGCTGGAAGCTGTCTTTTTAGAAAAGTTCACTCACCTTATAGACTGGCCGAATACATCCACTTCAGATGAGTTCACGATCTGTATCCTTAACAATAAAAAGTTTGCCGAGACATTAAAACGTATCTATGAGAACAAAAAGTTCCATAATAAAGATAAAGTGACCATTATACATCTGAACACTGAACAGCAAATCCCTCAGTGTCAACTTCTCTTTATAAGCAAAGAGACAAAAGATGTCACCAAAGCATTGAAAAAGGTGGCTGGAAGGCCGATTCTCACTGTCAGCAATGACAAAGACAGGATAAACGATGATGTTATGATAACGATGTTCCCTGTCGAGAACCGCTTCAAATACATCATAAACAACAAAGCGGCACAAGATGTTGATATCAACATCAGCTATCTGCTCTTAAAGTCAGCGCACAAGGTCATAAAATGAACAGGTTCTCTGACTTCTCCATCAAATCAAAGCTGATCATATCCATTATCTTTATGCTTATTCTTGCTCTTGGAACCTTCTCAACCTTTATGTTTTTTGTCGAACATAAACGTGCCAAATCCGAATTGTCAGATCAGGCCAAACTCTATGCAAAACTTATTGCCGATTATGCAATCACCCCGCTTATATTCACTGATAAGGGCGGCGCTGAAGAGGTGCTCTCAAAACTCGACACTATCTCTAATATCAAAGCTGCCGTTATCTATGATGATGAGATGAAGAGATTTGCAAGTTATCTCAAAGAAGGCGAGCAGCGAGTACTGCCTAACACCATAAGATCCTTGCAAGCCTCAACAGAAGATCTGTCAGACCAGATTGTCCTGAGCATGCCAATAGTGTATAAAGATCAGACATACGGTGCTGTATTGTTTTATGTTTCCACACAAGAGTTGACGGACTCTTTAATGAATTATGCCGTTTTCCTGTTGGGACTGATGACTTTGCTAAGCCTTATCTCCCTGTTTGTCATTTACAGGATACAGGAGTATATCACTTCTCCTATTATCGACCTTGCTAAGACAGCCAAAGAGATCTCACTGAGTGAAGACTACAGTATCCGTGCCGAAAAACAATACTTGGATGAGGTCGGACAGCTTTATGACGATTTCAACAAAATGCTTGACAAGATTGAACAACGCGGCCGTGAACGCGAAGAGGCTGAAAGCATATCACGCACCTACCAGGCACACCTTGAACGACTTACCAACGAACTTGAGGACAGGGTAAAAAGCCGCACAATCGAGCTTCAAGACAGTTTTAATCAATTACAAAGCGCTCAGGCGCAGCTTGTCGAATCAGAAAAGATGTCTGCCCTGGGTAATCTTGTCGCCGGCGTAGCCCATGAGGTCAACACACCCCTTGGAATCTCTATTACGGCAGCCTCTATCTTCAAAAATGAGATTAAGAGCATCAAAGAGATGCTTGATGAGAACAAGCTGAGTAAATCAAGCCTGGAGCACTTTCTTGAGACGATTAATGAAGCAGACGAGATTCTTGTCAAAAACCTTGACCGCGCCGCACAACTGGTGAAAAACTTCAAGAAAATCTCTGTAGATCAAAGTAGTGAAGATATGCGAAACTTTGAGCTTAACACTTATTTGAAAGAAGTCATCTCTACTTTCAAAAGCGAGCTGAAACACAGACCGGTAGAGCTTGAGTTAAACTTGGATGAAAGATCGATTGAGATGCACTCCTATCCCGGTGCTGTTTCGCAGATCGTCGTCAACATGTTGCAAAATGCGCTGTTGCATGCCTTTGACGAAGATCAAAAAGGAAAGATCATATTAGAGACACACTACTATGGT
>JBFFSC010000025.1:0-16936 GCA_041572615.1 Sulfurimonadaceae bacterium | reverse complement strand
GACGGTAAGATCTTTATCTCTGATGTTGATAAGATCATCCGTATCAGAACAGGTGAAACGGATAACGAAGCGGTATAAATCGCTTTGTAATTAACGTTCTTTTTTGGTCATATACGACTGAAAAAGTTCCGTTTTTACACATCTATTTAACTTACTTCTCTTACTTTACAAAAAGAAACATCATAAAATAGCCCTCATCATTTCCTCGAATTAAAGAAGTGTCTAAAACTTGTTCTGCCATAATGTACGATCTTTTTTTTAAGGCTCTTGAATGAATGACTTCCTCCTGGTAAGTGACTTTACCTATATCATAGATACCTTGTTTATCATCTTCTCTATGACACTGATTATCCTGATGGTACCCGGCTTTGCAATGCTCGAAGCCGGACTAGTACGTACGAAAAATGTCTCGACTGTATTGACAGTGAACACAATGATCTATGCTGTCGCATCGATGGCTTTCTTACTCGTTGGTTATCAATATGCTTTCGGTTCATGGGAGAACAGTTCATTAAGCATGTATGCGGCATTTATGTTTCAGATGGCATTTGTGGGCAAGACGATCAATATCATGAGTGGGGGTGTGAGTGAACGTGTCCGTATCATTCCATTGACGATATTTACGGTTGTGATGGGAGCTTTTATCTATCCGACAGTCGTTAATATCACTTGGGGTGCGAACTTCCTTGACGGTACGGCATTGGCACTTAGCATGTATGACCTGGCCGGTTCAACAGTCATCCATTCGACAGGGGGCTGGGCTCTTCTTGCTGCGATTTTGATCATGGGTTCACGTAAGGGGCGTTATATGAATGGAAAAGTACGTGTCATCCCTGCTTCAAATATTCCCTTAGTCGTACTCGGAGCATTTTTACTATGGATCGGATGGTTCGGTTTCAATGGTGGCTCAGTCGGTTCAATCACGACGAAAGAGGGTGCGGATGCTGTCGCGCTTACTATCATGAATACCAATACTGCAGGGCTTGCGGGAGCTCTTATTGCAGGTCTTATCATGTATATTCGATACAGAAAGTTCGATATCACGATGATCCTTAACGGTGCGCTTGGTGGGCTTGTCGCAGTGACGGCAGGACCCGATCTGTATGATATTTATGAGCCTATCATCATTGGACTTATCGGAGGTTCCCTTGTTGTATTTGCCGTACCTCTTTTTGACAAGGTCCGTATTGATGATCCGGTCGGTGCCCTTTCCGTACACTTGATTAACGGAATCTGGGGTACTCTGGCAGTAGGTATCTTTGCTGCAAACCCGCAAGAGGGTATTACCTTGATGGGACAGCTTAAAGGTGTCGCAGTCGTAGGTGTCTTTGCCTTTGTCTCTTCATTTGTTATCATCTATGTAATCAATACTGTTGTGAAGTTCAGAGCGAGTGATGAAGAACAGATGCAAGGTCTCGATATCGACGAATGTGGACTTGAAGCTTACCCTGAGCATCAGCGTTCTATCTAAAATTAAATGAGTAAAAATCGCCTTGCATCGCTTTTAAAAGAGATCTATCTTTTCTCTTTTATGAGTGAGAGCGAACTGGAACGGCTTGCCGATATATGTTCCGTGCATGCTTACAAAAAGGATACTCATCTTTTTATGCAAGGTGAGAAGAGCGAGCATCTGCTTATCCTGATCGAAGGCGTTGTCAGCGTATTTAAGCATGACAGTAAAGGGAATGAAATCATTATCGGTTTGTTCCGGCCTTACTCTTTGTTGGCAGAACCTGCCATATTAAAGGGTATACCTTTCCCCTCTACGGCTGTTTTCAAGACCAATGGCTCTGTTATCAAAGTCGACCTTGATACATTTAAAGAAGAGTTTCTTCGCGATCCGCACATATCCTATGAGATCATTCAGTCACTTCTGGGAAAGATCCAGCTTTTACAACAAAACATCCATTTCAATATCGCTTCAAGTGCCAAAGAGAAGATACTTCATTTCTACAAGCAAAATGCAAGCCTTGAAAACGAGTTGAAAAACTATGAGATAGCCTCACTTCTGGGTATGACCCCGGAGACCTTTTCGCGAAACCTCAAGCAGCTTGTCAAAGAAGGGAAGATGCTTAAGACATCCTCGGGATATGAGCCTTTAGTATAGTCTTTTCCATCTATCTTGACAAATATCAATAGCTTTTTTTGCGAGCTGAAGTAAACTTCATCCATCACAACTATAAAGGATCAGATGATGAATGAAAATACAAAAGCAATAATCAAATCAACGGCACCATTATTGAAAGAAAA
Organism: Sulfurimonadaceae bacterium; assembly: GCA_041572615.1. Taxonomy (GTDB): domain Bacteria; phylum Campylobacterota; class Campylobacteria; order Campylobacterales; family Sulfurimonadaceae. The sequence continues at coordinate 14,686 of JBFFSC010000025.1, read as the reverse complement.
AGGTGAAGAGATTACGACAGTGATGTACACGTTCCTGTTTGAACGTAATCCTGAACTGAAAGAACTCTTCAAAGATGCCGAGCCGGACCAGTACAAGAAGTTGGCACAGGCTGTCTATGCGTATGCTGCTAATATCGATAACCTCGGTGCTTTGGGTAAGGGAATAGAGACAATGGCACAGGCCCATGTCAAAACAGCTGTCAAACCTGAACATTATCCGCTTGTCGGAGCGGCATTATTAAGCGCGATCGAAGAAGTGATCGGTGATGCGGCATCACCGGATGTGATGAATGCCTGGAAAGAAGCATACTTTTTCCTAGCCGATGTATTGATCAAGCGTGAAGAAGAACTCTACGCGGCAGTCTAATAGATACGTCTTTATACGTTTTATGTAGTATTTTAAAGACTACTGCCTCGTCTACGATTACGAAACGAGGCAGGTAAAGGTTAATGGCTATACGGCTTCGTAAAGCTCTTTCTCTTTGGCTATGAGGATATCTGCCAGGAAAAAATAGGCCTCCTCCCAGGCTTTTAACACCTGATCAGTTGCTGCATCACCAAGTACTTCCTTGACTGCAGTCAGTAATGCAAGGCCGACGATAGGATAGTGTTCAGGCTTGACCTTGGCATTGACGTGTGTGGTTGCCATTTTCTCTACAGCTTTGATAAGAGCACCAAGGTTGTCTATATTGGCTGCGTAGGCTGAAACGGCAGCTGCAAGTTTTTTGTGTTGATCAGGGTCGGCATCTTTGAAGAGTTTTTTCAATTCAGGATGTGTTGAAAAGAGGATCTCATACATCTTTGCCGTAATTGCCTCGGAATTGGCTGCAACCGGTGCTGCCGTTGCTTTGATGATTTCTACTGTTTTATCTGATAGCCCCATGGTGATTTCCTTTTTCATATATTCTTAAAAATACTAGCGTGTTAAATGCCCTTGGGTATATGTTTTATGGTTAGAAAATAACCATTATGATTTTTAATAGCTTGTTTGATAAATCTTATCTGATTTCGTCGCATAAAAAGTGCTTGAGTCCCTATGAATATAAAAAAAAATCAATATTTAGAAAATTACTTTCACTTATTAAACAAAAAGCAAAAAATTAACACTTCTGTAACAATTGTTATCTTACACTTATACTAATGAATTCTCTTAGTCTGCGATCGAAGTCATTGTTATACTCCATTGGTGTGCATTGTGCTATATTTCTTGTAGCGGCAGTACTGATATATAAATCGCAAGCACCTACCTGTGCATGCGGAAGTACTATGCAAATGACAAAGCTGAACCTGGCATCCTTACCGTTGGAAGAGATGGTAAAAGCCCTGGATGATGTTACGCAAGAGAAAAAAAGTGTTGCACAACCGAAAAAAAAGCCTCAAAAAGATGTCAAGAGGATTATTGAACCTCAAAAGCCTGCTGTCAAGCAGGTTGCACTCAAAGATGTAGAGCCGACACCACTTCTAATCAAGAAGCCTGAGCCAGTAGAAGAGACGCAAGAGACAGCGAAGCCTGAGGAAGTATTGGCCGAAGAAAACGTCGAAAAAAAGGTCAAAGAGACAATGGTGGCTCAGACCAGTGCCCAGGAAAATGCTTCGGCACCGTTAAGTGAAAACGACCTGAGAATAGCGTGTGAAAAGCAATATATACAGGACAACCTGGCTCTGATCAATGCCTTGATCAAACAGAACCTCTATTATCCGAGAATAGCTAAAAAGCGTGGGATGCAGGGGAAGGCGATGGTGGCTTTTACACTCAATACAAAAGGCGAGCTCATCGATGTCAAGTCATTGGGCGGGATCGCCTCCATTCTGAGCAAGGCGGCTGTGAAAACAATACGAAAGGCTGCGGCTTCATTCCCGCATCCAAAGGTTGAACTCTCCTTGCAGGTTCCTATCGTCTATAAGCTTGCACAACGCTAGGTTCCACTATAATACACTTGTAAAAACTAAAGCATTTTGGGGTAAGTAATGTCAATCTACAGAGAATATGACATCCGTGGTATCTTTGAGAAAGAACTTGATGAAGACACTGTCAAAAAGATAGGTTATGCCCTGGGTCAGCGGGTAGAGGGTGAATATGTAAGCATTGGTTATGATGCACGAACACACTCTCCGACACTTTTTGGCTGGCTCTGCAGCGGTTTCGTGCATGCAGGTAAAAAAGTGATTAATATTCAGCTTGTCCCTACGCCTGTGAACTATTTTACCAACTATCAAGAGCTCAGACTTGAAAGCGGTACTGTGGCCAGAGTAGGGGCGTCGGTAATGATCACGGGCTCACACAACCCGCCTGAGTACAACGGTTTTAAGATCACGCTTGAAAAGGCACCCTTTTTCGGTGATGATATCTATGCGCTCGGTAGTGAGATCGAAAGTATGGTAGAGATCATTCCCGACAGTGATGAATACGAGATCTTTGATGCCTCCTCGATGTATATTGACTATATGGTCAATGAGTTCGAACATCTTCGCAACATGGATATCAACATCGTCTATGATTGCGGAAACGGGGTTGCGGGATCGGTACTTCCGGCAATCTTTGAACGCCTGGGGTTGAAAGCAAAAGGCATCTATATTGAACCGGATGGAACTTTTCCAAACCATCACCCCGATCCTTCCGAAGAGGAGAACCTTGAGGATATCAGACTCCTGTTGAACCGTGAAGGTGATATTGCTTTTGCCTATGACGGTGATGCTGACAGGATAGCCGTCTTGACGAAAAAGCATAATATCAAGGGAGATGTCATGGCTCTTTTATTGAGCAAGCAGATGGCTTCTCCAACGGTGATTGGCGAGGTGAAATGCTCCCAGGTGATGTATGACACGATTCGTAAACGTGGCGGGAAAGCGATCATGTACAAGACGGGACACTCAAACCTCAAAGTCAAGATCAAAGAGACAAATGCAGATCTTGCTGCCGAAGTCAGCGGGCATATCTTTTTCAATGACAGGTATTTTGGATATGATGATGCGATCTATGCGACCTTTAGGGTACTTGAATTGATTCACAGAGGTATGGAAATCGATGCCGAGGTCGATGCTCTGCCTGCCGTCTTTTCCACTGAAGAGATCAAGGTGAAGACAAGCGAGAGTGAAAAATTCAAGATCATGGATGAACTCAAAAGAAAGCTCCAGACACCGCCTGCAGACTTTCCTCCTATCAAAGAGATTATTGATGTCGACGGTGTTCGGGTGATCTTTGAGAACGGTTGGGGTTTGGTACGGGCGAGCAATACGACGCCCGTTCTTGTCACGCGCTTTGAATCAGAAAAACTTGAGGATGCCAAACGGTATGAGCAGCATCTAAACGCACTCATTGATTTGGCAAAACAAGCCGTAGCGGTTCAGCATGGCTGAATCGTTCTTGAAAACAAATAACAGATATGTGATAGATTAAAATAGAAAGCTAATAAGGAAAAACGATGAAACAACACACTTTATTGATGCCACTGGATATGCATTTACACCTACGCGACGGTGTGATGCTTGAGAATATCGCGCCTTTGTCTGCGTACAGCTTTTCGGGTGCAATTATCATGCCGAACCTTGTACCTCCGGTGAGTACAAAAGAGGATCTTCTTGCGTACAAAGAACGTATTTTACATGCTGTTGGTGTGGAAGCGGCCGATGAGGATGAGTTCGATGATATCGGAGACTTCAGTGACAACGGAGGGTTTGAGCCTTATATGACACTGTTTTATCAGAACTATGACAGAGAGTTCTTGGAAGATGTCGCTGAAGAACTGACGGCGATAAAACTCTATCCTGCCGGTATCACGACAAACTCGGAAGGCGGTGTCAAGAATTTTGATATCGAAGAGATGCGTCCGACACTTGAAGCTATGGCAGCACTCGATCTCCCCCTATGTGTCCATGGGGAGACTGACGGATTTGTGATGGACAGAGAAGCCGAGTTTATGAACATCTACGATGCTTTGGCGACAAACTTTCCTGACTTGAAGATCATTATGGAGCATATCACGACGAAAGCCGCTGCCGATATGCTGGATAAACACCCTAATTTGTATGCGACGATCACAGTACACCACTTGTTGATCAGTCTAGATGATGTTGCAGGCGGTATGTTGAAACCTCACCTTTTCTGCAAACCGATCGCAAAACGTCCTGAGGACAGAGCCGCCTTGCTTGAGCTGGCATTGAATGCTCACCCCAAGGTCATGTTCGGTTCAGACTCCGCACCGCATCCAAAAGATAAAAAAGAATCATGCGGGTGTGCTGCGGGTGTCTTTACGGCGCCGATAGCCCTGCAGCTTCTGTGTGAGATCTTTGATAAGCACGGTAAACTGGATAACCTTCAGTCATTTGTCTCGGATAATGCCCAGAGCATCTACGGCATCTGTCCGGAGTTCAAAGAGGTCACTTTGGTTGATGAACCTTTCAGTGTGCCTGAGACCTACAAGGGTGTTGTCCCGATGTATGCAGGTGAAACAATAGGATGGTCTATAGAGGATGTCGATTAAGATACTGCTGCTAGAAGACGATCTGCTGTTTTGCGAAAGCCTAGAAGACTTTCTGGATGAGGAGGGTTTTGACGTCACTACGGCACATAACCCCAATCAGGCTTTAGAACATACCTATGATAAAAAGTTTGATCTCTATCTTCTGGATATCAACCTTCCGATTATGAGCGGTCTTGAGTTCTTGGACTCATTACGTCAAAGCGGCGATGAGACGCCGACCATTTTCCTGACCTCTTACCAGGACAAAGAGGTGATGAAAGAGGGCTTTCTAAAAGGCTGTGATGACTATATTAAAAAACCTGTCGACCTTGAAGAGCTCCATCTTCGTATTTTGTCGTTGATGAAACGCACCCGGGGGGATAGTATACAGTGTGTCGATGACATCTGCATTGATATCGAGCAGAAGCGTGTCTTTAAAGATAATGTTGAACTTGAGGTGTCATTGCGTGAATTCGAGTTGCTGACACTCTTTATCAAAAACAAGGGTTCCGTCGTCAGTAAAGAGGCCATAATGGACAGCCTTTGGGCTCATTCGCAAGAGGGGAGTGAAGGGGCTGTCCGTGTCTATATCAACCGCCTCAAAAAGATCCTTGGCAGTGAACACTTCATCAACGTACGCGGTGTAGGGTATAAGTATGAGTCCTAATCAAAAGCAGGTCTTACTGCTGATCTTCATCTCGATCGTCATCAGTTCGGCACTCTTTGGCTACCTGATCAAAGAGAACATGAACATCCTAGGATTGTTAGTTGTCGTCTTTACCGCAAGTTTTATCGTCGGAACCGGTTATGTCCGTTTCCTTGTCGATCCTTTAAAAGAGCGTTCAAGAGAGCTTGAACTCTTAAGCCGTCAGACACTGCATGAGCTTAACCTCCCTGTTGCAACGATTTTGGCTAACACTCAGATGCTGCTGAAACATGAAGAAAACGAGAAGAACATCAAGCGCTTAAAACGTATAGAGCGTTCTGCTGCCGTGCTCAAGTCTTTGTATGCGGAGCTTGACTACACGATCAAGAAACAGATACACAAGGTTGAACTTGAAGAGTGTGACCTGAAAGATATTATCGAGGAACAGAGCGAAGGGTACAAAGAGCTTTTTCCTCAGGTAGAGTTTCTCTATGATTTAGAAAGCTCTAGTGTAAAAATAGATACAATTGGCTTCATAAAGGTCTTGGACAACCTGGTCCAAAATGCTGTGAAATATTCATCACCGGACTCCTCGGTAAAGATCACCCTGAAAGACTTTCATCTCAGTGTGGAAGATGAAGGCAAAGGGATCGAAGAGGACTTTTTGCTAAATGTGTTTGAACATTACTATCAGGAAGACAATAACAGCAGCGGTCAGGGGCTTGGTCTGGGTATGGTCAAAGAGTATTGTGACAGCTATAAGATCAAGGTCTATATAGACTCCCAAAAGGGAAAAGGTACAACAGTGACATTAGATTTGAGTAAGAGGAATGTAAATGGTAACAAATGAGTGGATAAAAATCGCAGAGTCAAGTGTCGATTACGGTGTGATCGGGATTTTAGTTATTATGAGTGTCATCTCTTTATGGCTCTTTGTCGAGCGTGTGATGTATTATCAGACAGTCGATGTGAGAGCACATGATAACCGTGACAAGCTTGAACTGGAACTTGCCAATAACGTATCGACGATAGCGACCATCACGGTCAATGCTCCTTATATCGGTCTGTTGGGAACAGTCCTGGGGATCATGTTGACATTCTACAGCCTGGGAGAAGCCGGAGCGGTAGATACGAAGCAGATCATGAGTGGTTTGGCGTTAGCGCTTAAAGCGACGGCTATGGGGCTTGTTGTCGCGATCCCTTCTGGTATCTTTTATAATGTACTGCTGCGCAAGATGGAACGTATCTTGGCATATTGGGATATAGAGCACAAGAGCAGTGAAGTAAACAAGGTATAATTCAAAGGAGTACATGATGAAACATAAACCGATGTCTTCCATGAACGTTATTCCTTTTATAGATATCATGCTGGTACTGCTGGTGATGGTATTGACTACAGCCACCTTTATCCGTCAGGGTATTATCCCTGTGGATTTGCCGGAAGCGAAGTCAGCCGATAAAAAGTCCGATAACAAGGAAGTGACGATCTATGTCACTAAAAAAGGCGAGATATTTTTGGATAAAGACCGTATGGAGCTGGATGAATTGCGCTCACGTCTTTCTGAGCTTTCCAAACAGGATACGGTCGTACTCAGAAGTGATAAAGAGTCACGATTTCAGGATTTTGTCCATGTGATGGATATCCTGAAAAAGCTTAATCACGAGTCTTTGTACATAGTAACAAAAGAGTAAAAGGTGAGATGATGTCGATAGGTTCTGTTCTTCTTCTCCCATTCCTGCCGGCAGCAAAGTTAATGGGAAAGATCAACTACACCTATAAGATATTATTGATCTTATTCTTTCTCTCTATTCCTTCCATCTATAGTCTATCCCTTATCTACAATGACTTCAGGTTGCGCTCAGAGAGTTTGACCCACACGACACAAGCCCTGCAGAAAAATCGCCTTCTTTACGAGATGGTGGTGGTTTTACAAGCTTTGGAGTATGATGGGGCAGGCTCTTTTAAAGTGGCCAATGCACTTGAGGTGATGCAACTTGAACAGAGCCAGAAGAACGCACGCACAGCACAAGATAAGTTAATGAAGGTCCTTGATGGCAAAACAAAAGAGATATACAGTGATTATTTTGCAAGGGTAGAGTCCGCTCTTTTAAACAAAGAGCGTGAAGTGTTCACGCAGCAAGTCTATGCTTACCAAAATCGCCTGGTGATGGAGTTGAGTGATCTTGGGATCGATAAGCTATCAAAGCAGATGCATTTCTCAAGTGACATGGCCTATCTCCTTAGTGCCGAACTCCCTTTGAATTACCTCTTGACAAGTGAATTAAAGATACTTCGTTTTGACAAACATGAGAAGAGAAAACTTTTTATGAAGGTAGGAGAGCTTAAGGCCTCGGTCAATAAGACAGATGCCCTTTTGCAGAGATCCAAAAAATATAAAGAGTATTTTGAAGAGTCAAGTTTACGGTATCAACGTACACTCTCTTTATATACAAAATATCTCCTAAGTGGGGATATGCTCCAGGCAGAAGCTAAAGAGAAGAGCCTGCTGGATATACAGTATGGCTTGTTCACACTGCTGGATAATCTTTTAAAGGGTGAGATTGATAAGCAGAAAAGAGCTATTGATGAAGAGTGGCAGAGCTTTTTACTTTTTGTCTTTGCTATGTTGTCTTTGGGATTTTATCTGTTGCTTGGAAGCTATCTAAACGTCAAATCCTCTTTGGCCTCTTTTACTGAAGCTGCCAAGAAGATATCAGAAGGAAGCTTCAATTCCCGTGTGAGAACGAACAACAGTGATGAGATGGGGAAACTCTCACAAGAGTTTAATGAGATGATAGAGGAGCTGGATTATAATCAGGCACTTTTTGATGAGTATCAAAAAGCTGTCGGCAGCAGTGTCCTTATTCTAAAAACAGATGTCAATGGCGTTATCACGGATGTTAATAAAGCCTTTGAAAAAGTCAGCGGCTATTCAAGAGAGGAGTTGGTCGGTTCAACGCATAGCAAGATGCGATCGGCAAATACGACGCATGAACAACTGCAGGAGTTATGGGAGGCGATACTCGATAACAGGACGTATAAAGCAGTATTTGAGAATATCGCAAAAAACGGTAAGAGCTTTTATCTGGAGACTACGGTGGTCCCTATCCTGGACAGGAAAGGAAAGATCAGCGAGTTTATCTCCATCATGCTTGATATAACGCCGATACAGAAACATAAGAGAACTTTAGATGCTCAGATCTATAAAGACAAACTGACATCCTTGCCAAACCGGATGAAGTTGACAGAGGATATTTCCAATACTCAAAGTCCAAAACTCATCATTATCAATATTGATGGGTTTAAAGAGATCAATACCATTTTTGGAGAGGCAATAGGGGATGAAACCCTTCAAAAGATGGCAGTAGCGATCAAAGACGCTGCACAGACCCATTATCTTCAGCTTTATAAACTTTCAGGTGATGAGTTTGCTATTCTTGCCGGCAATGAGATGTCTATCGAGAAGTTTAAAGAAGATGTCTCTATGCTCTCGCGAAACTTGACCCACACCAAGCTTATATGCGGTGAGCATGAGATCAGTGTACGTTTGACCATAGGTGCTGTGATGTCTGAACTTCACCTCTCGCAAAGATCACTTATTTCGATGGCAGACATGGCGATGAAAGAGGCTAAACGAAGATCACGGCCTTATATGTTCTACCAGGAGATATCTTCTCTGGAAGAAGACCTTGAGAAAAACTACAAGATGGTACAGCATATTGAAAAAGCAATCAAAGAGGATAAAGTACGCTGCTGTTACCAAGGGATTATAGATGCAAAGACAGGTAAAATAGTCAAATATGAGACCTTGATGCGTATCGACGGTGATGACGGTAAGACGATGACTCCTAATAATTTTATCAATATTGCCAAGCGTGCACGTTATTATCCAAAACTTACACAAAAGATGTTTCAAGAGGCGGTATTCACTTTTTTAAAAAGAGAAGAGGACTTCACGGTCAACCTGTCGATCGATGACATCATGGATGACAAGACCTACGCGTTTATCCTGGATATTTTGAATAATTGCGCATGTGCTGAGCGCATTGTCTTTGAATTCTTGGAGAGTGAAGAGATCGAGTTTAATGAAAGGATACTTGATTTTACGAAATACGCCAAAAAACTCGGTTCAAAGATTGCCATCGACGACTTTGGAAGCGGATATAGTAACTATGCCTATTTGATGAGGTTGGGAGTTGATATCCTGAAAATTGATGCGACCTTGATCAAGGACCTTGCAACGGATGAGAACTGCCGTCTGATTACCCAGTCTATCATCGATATTGCCCATGCTTTAGGAATGGAGACGGTGGCTGAGCACGTGCATACCAAAGAGGTCGCCGAACTGGTCACATCGATGGGAACAGATTATATCCAGGGGTTTTATCTGCACAAACCAAAATATGATATCTAAAGTCTATTTCTGAGGCAGTAAGATAAATTTCTCCTGGGACTCGTCTTGAGCGCTTTCAATCTCTTGTTTTTCTTTGGATGTTGTCGGCTGATTCTCTTTTACTGTGGGAAAGCTTTTTGTTTGAAGAGGGTTTTCTTCCGGCATGAATGTCTTGATCAGAAAGTAAAGCAGTACCATGATAAGGGCAATAAGATAAAAACGAAAAAGTTTTTTGATCAAAGGCTGCATAGGGTTAATCAACGTGTCAAAAAGAAGGTGAAGCTGTCATTCTCAAAGTTCAGATCAACCTGAACACCTTTACGTTCGTTTACGGTTGAAAGAAGGTCATTTACATTCTCATAAGTACGCGGAAGGGTGATGTCAACGCGGATGTCATGTTCTGCCAGGAGTGATTTTACACGTCCGGCGATGATATTGACAAACTCTGCCAAAGTGTCAAGGATATCTTCGACGTTGTCTGTCTTCTCTCCCAAAAGAAGTTCGCATGACTTTTTCGCGATGCTAAGAGGAAAGACCAGAATAACCATACCGTCTATATTTCCATAAAACCCGATAGAACTGGCAAACTTGTTCTGTGTCTCATTGACTGCAAGTGTCTGGACTTTGACATCTTTTTTCTGCGCTTTGGCATTGGTCATCATCTCCATGGTATTGACGGTTGCATTGATAAAGCGCGGCAACTCATTGACCAGGACTTTGTTTAAAGCGCGCTTGTTTGTCTTGGTGCCTCCACCGCTTCCGCCAAGGTCCTTTAAGAGTTCCTTGTCACCTAGAATGTCATCCATATTGTCAAAAAAGAGAATGCCGGCATCTTCAAGCTCTTCTTTGAATGTCGGGGGTGTCTTTTCAAAAGTCATACCTACTATACATAGGTTTGCACCGAACTCCGCGCCGGCTGTCGCTAGTTTTGAAAAGAAGTTCAAAGCATGGACGTTCATCGATATGACTTTATACGCATCGAAAATAAAGAGGGTAAAGCCGACATTCAAAGAGTTGTTGTGGTAGTTCAGATCAAACTGGTTGGTAATCTCTGCATCAAGAAAGCCTGAGAGGGTATAGATGATCGCATTTCCCGTCACACGTGTAGCAATCTTGGAGCCAAGCATTCCCAGGTAGCTGTCATAGACCATGGCTGAATAGAGATCAGACTGATTCTTTTTCTTATTGAACTCCTCTGGCGTTTGACAGACGATGGGGTCATGTCCTCTGTCAAAAAGTTCTATGGCCAAAGCAGAACGTTGAGAGGGGTCTTCATGCCAGACCAGGACACTTTTTTTCTCTTTGTTCTCCTGCATATTGGAGGAGAACAGCATAGCTATCTTGTGGGTCCTGAAGAGGGAAAAGTTGATAGCATTTTCATAAAACTTTAAAATCGAAGCATATTTCTTTTCGTCATAGTCACAAAACCCTACAAGAATTCCTGTTTTAAGGTGTAAGGATTCAAGAAGTTCGACAAAGACACTCAGGCCATTCTTATTAAAGTAGACGACTTTTTGCAAGGAGACCAGCATCATGTTGACATTCAAGGCCTCTGTTGCATGGATGTCTTCTATGGTAAGCAGTGAAGGTGCAGTCGTACCGTCTAGGAAACCCTGGGGGTGAAAAACACCTACTTTATCTTTGACAACAGCTCTCATTGGGCATCTTCCATAATGATGTCTTGAAACTCTTCATAGATATCTGAGACGTAATCGATGTTAAACTCTATAAAGTCGTTCAGACCTGCTTCGACGCAGACAGGTTGGGAGAGTTGATAGAAAAAGAGAAGATGCATCCATTTTGACAATTCTATCACCTGCTTATCCGTTTCATCATGAAGCCCGTCAGATGCGAGGACGATGCTGGAGATGATATCAGGCAGTTCCCATGTTGATGCGATCGTCTGACAGAGGTCCAGGAGGCCCATGCCGGTAAGACGTTTTAAGATGGTACTGTAATCGATCTCTTTGACAGAACGCAAAAGTTCAATATCAGCGCGTTTAGACTTGAAGAGCGCTTCGCATACGATGATGGAAGCAGGAAGCAAAGAGATCGCAGAATAGAGTCTCTTGTCTGTGATGCCCTTGTACTCCAGTATACGTTTCCATTGCAGGCTCAGGGTGTCCTGTATATCACTGAAAGCTTTGTTGTTCAAGGAAAAGAGTTCCCATTTTTCAGGAGAAAGTAGGGATATCATATAGTTATAGACCAGTTGTTCAGCTTGAGCAAGGCCCAAGACACCAAATATTTGGCCGACATCCTTAATGTCATTTCTAAAACCGTAAATCGGTTTGTTGACGATAGCTTGAAGATAAGCTTTGAGTGCCGGGTCTTGAGAAGCCTCATTGGCTGCTTTGGAGAGCTCCCCTTCTTGGATCTCTTTTAAGACACGTTTTAAGATGGTAGGTGAAGGTGGGATGGAGCGAATATATGTCTGAATCTCTTCTTGTGTTATCAAAAAAATTATCTCCATAAAAAGTTGATTTATTGTAACAGGATACGATTTAAAAGTAAATGTAATTGTCCGATAGTATTAAAAAAAAAGATAGAAACAATGAAGATCTCTTTGTTACGTATACAGCCCTTAGATAGAGGATTTGCTCTGTCCTTAAGCGAGCCTTATGTTAAGAAGAGGTATTATTGCGCTATTAATTTAAGCAAGGAGCTTCAAATGGCAAGAAAATGTGCTATTAGCGGTAAAGGTCCAATGGCTGGGAACAATGTGTCTCACGCAAAGAACAGAACAAAAAGACGTTTTTTACCGAATCTACGTACTATTCGTGTAACGTTAGAAGATGGAACAACACGTAAAATCAAGGTCTCAGCATCTGAATTACGTACAATGAAGAAAAATTCGTAGTCGACTAAGATTATAAATTGAACCTGTTTCGTAAGATCCGGGCAGCACTTCACTGGGAGGCAGCTCCCAAACCAGACACTTCTCTATTGCCTGACATTTACGGGCATCTCAAAGCATTTCGTTTACCTCTTATTTTAACTGTAGTCACCATGGCTGTCGGTACACTTGGCTATGTCGTCATTGACGGTTTCACACTCATGGACGCCATCTATCAGACGGGTATCACTTTTACGACAGTAGGATTTGGTGAAATGGCTCCGATATCAGATATGGGCCGGATATTTACGATTACACTTATTATCTCGGGTTTTGCTGTTTTCTCTCTCGCGATAGGTACGATGGTCGCAGAGATCAACAAGGGAGAACTGGTACGAATATTAAAGGAACGCAGTATGTTATATCAGATTGCACGTCTAAAAAACCATTTTGTGATTTGTTATCATAATGAATATACGATCGAAGTGAGCAAGCAGTTGCTCAAGAACCATATCCCTTTTGTTGTGATTGATCCAAGCGATGAACTTGAGAGTTGGGCAAAAGAGAACAAGTATCCTTATTTTATCAAGGCTGAGCCGCATACTGAATTAGCTATGTTGAAAGCTCACCTAAGTTCAGCAAAGGGTCTCATTACACTTTCGCATCATATTGCAGACAATATCGCATTGATAGCATCTGTGCGTCTTTTTGAAGAAGAGCACAGTATTCCGGTTCCTTATAATATCATCACAAGTTCGGAAAACATGTCTGACATGGAGAAACTCAAAAAACTTGGTGCAAACACGGTTGTGACACCGACAAAACTTACTGCCCAGCGTGTTACGGCGATGGCTGCCCATCCTGAGATGGAAAATCTGCTTGAAGAGTTCATGTACCGCTCTGATACACCTTTGGATATGGAAGAGGTGGAAGTACCAAAATACTCTTGGATCGTTTTGAAGAAGCTCAAAGAGACCCATCTTCGAAATATAGCGGATGTCTCAGTTGTGGGGATACGCAAGAAAGAGGGCAAGTTCAGTCCTATGCCAAAGGGTGATGTCCTGGTGACAAGCGAGTCCAAGCTTCTGCTTATCGGTACACAAAAAGGGATCAATATCACCAAAAACCTGATCAAGCAGCGTGTCAAACCGGAGGAGCTCAAATATGTCTAAGATCATGCCAAATGAGATGGGTGTCTGTGCGGCAGAAGGCTTTTATGCAGACGGGATTGCCATCGGATTGAAAAAAGGGAATCAAAAAGATATCGCCTTTGTCTATTCCGATACTTTGTGTGAAGTTGCATCGGTTTTTACGACTAACAAGATGACGGCAGCACCGATCAGACACTTTCGTTCACTTGGAGACTTCAAGACGAACTTTGTTCTGATCAATTCAAAAAATGCCAACGCGATGACAGGCGATGCCGGGATTGAGGATATCGTCGAGACTCTGGATGGTCTAAAGAAGAAGTTCACCCAGATCCAAAACCCTGTGATGAGTTCGACCGGTGTCATTGGTGTGAGACTTCCTAAGCAAAAGATACTTGAGGGGGCTTTGAACTTTGATCTGACACGCAAAGATCCTGTCGCTGCTTCCCAAGCTATCATGACGACAGATACCTTTTCCAAGAGTATCGCTTTTGATGTGGAGTGTGAAAACGGGAAGTTCAGCATTGGCGCGATGGCAAAAGGTGCGGGAATGATCAATCCTGCCATGGCAACGATGCTCTGTTTTATTACAACGGATGCGGATGTTGATGCGGCAACGATGCAAGAGGTTTTGGACAAAACTACAGTGACTACCTTTAATGCGGCAAGCGTAGACGGGGACACTTCTACCAATGACACGGTGATGCTGCTTTCAAACCGAAAAAGCGGTGCCTTTGATGAAGAGGCCTTTAGCGAGGCCTTAAGACGCATTATGCATTTTTTGGCACTTGAGATGGTTAGAGACGGTGAAGGTGCGACCAAACTTGTCGAGTATGCCGTAACGGGTGCCAAGGATGATGCTGAAGCAGAAGTTGTAGCCAAGGCTCTAAGCAACTCTCTTCTGGTCAAGACGGCACTTTTCGGAGAAGATCCGAACTGGGGCCGTATTGCTTCAACTGTCGGTGCCAGTGGTGTTGAATGTGATGAGAAAAGCCTCAGCATCAGTTTCAATGACCTCTGTGTTTATGAGAAGGGAACACTCCATTTTGATGAGAAGATGGAGGCTGAGGCCGCCAAAGTGATGAAATCCTCAGAGTTCACCATCAGCTGTGATATTGGTGTGGGCAAAGGATCATTCACGGCTTATGGCTGTGATCTGGGACATGAGTATGTCAAGATCAATGCCGATTACAGGACATAAT
>JBFFSC010000024.1:0-17562 GCA_041572615.1 Sulfurimonadaceae bacterium | reverse complement strand
GACACAGAGAAGACAAAAGAGTTGGTCTCCAGACTTTCACAAGTGGTCAACCAAAACCCTTTTTCGACCTTTATCACAGACAAAGAAGGTTTTATCATATACAGTAATCAAAAAGCTGTGGACATGACAGGCTATACCCATCATGAGCTACTTAATAAAAAGATGAGTATCTTCCGTTCTGATGTGCACTCCAACAAGTTTTACAATGACTTGTGGAAGACCATCAAAAGTGATCAGACCGTCTGGAGAGGCACCCTGATCAACAAGATGAAAAACGGTGAGCTTCGTGACTGTGAATCGACGATTTTCCCTGTCTTTGATGACAATGGTAATATCACAAACTTCGTGACTATCCAGGAAGATGCGACCCAACGCAATATCAAAGAAAAACTCTTTTTGATGCAGACGCGGCATGCCCAGATGGGAGAGATGATATCCATGATCGCCCATCAATGGCGACAGCCCTTAGCGATCATGACTGCCTTGATGAACAAACAGCGTGTCGATCTTGTACTGGAAAAGTCAAACGAAGAAGATGTCATGAAGACCTATGATCAGCTCGAAACACAGATCAAACACCTCTCAAGCACGATCACAGACTTCAGAGACTTTTTCAAACCGGACAAAAGACCTGTCATGACAAAAAACTCAACAATCATCTCCAAGTCCTACACCCTGATTGAACATGCGTTTCATCAACAAGGGATACATATCGATTTCAACTACCTATCAGATGAAAAATATGTCACCTTCGAACGGGAGATGGAACAGGTGATACTCAATCTCTTCAAAAATGCCCAGGATGCCTTTGCAGACCGTCAGGTCGATCATCCGCATCTCACCATTACCTGCGATCATGAGAATGGATATTCCCGAATATCCATTGAAGACAATGCAGGAGGAATCAATCCTGATATCATGGATACCCTCTTTTTGCCTTATGTCTCTACCAAAGATCAAAAACAGGGAACCGGACTGGGGCTATACATGTCAAAGACCATTGTCGAAGATCATTGTAAAGGCAGTATTGATGTTCGCAATACAGAAAAAGGTGCTTGCTTTACCATCAAGATCCCTATGAAAGAAAACTATGAGTCAAAGTAAACTGATCAATAATATGATCCAAGCCTGTCAGGGCCTGGACCTACTCTATGTTGAAGACGATACCACACTCGCTGAAAACACCTATGAGACACTTAAGCAGTTCTTTAACTCTGTACATCTTGCGCACAACGGGCAAGAGGGACTTGACGCTTTCAAGCAGGCACACTATGACATCGTACTGACTGACATCATGATGCCCAAACTTGATGGAAAAGAGATGACCAAACAGATCAAAGAACTCAAACCTGAACAGAGTATCATCATCATGTCTGCCTATGAAGACTCCGAGTACCTGATGGAACTTATCGATATCGGTATCTACAAATTTGTCAAGAAGCCGGCAAGTATCGATAAGCTTTTTCAGGCTCTTCTGACCAGCGCGGTCATGATCAACAATGCAAAAAAGGTTGAACAGCTCTCTCTTGCGACCGAACATGACCTTGCCGAAAACAAGGCGATACTGCGCAGCGTTATCGATACAGTCCCTGTGCGGATATTTTGGAAGGACAAGGACTCTGTCTATTTGGGTTGCAACACCCTCTTTGCTATGGATGCGGGGATGGAGTCTCCCTCAGACATTATCGGTAAGAAAGACTTTGAACTTGCATGGAAAAACGAGGCACAGCACTATGTCGAAGATGACAGGCACGTTATCACCAGCGGAGAGGACAAGATCGCATATGAAGAGCAGCAGACGCAGACTGACGGCTCCATCCGATGGGTAAATACTTCCAAAGTCCCTCTCAAAGACTCCAACGGTGACACCATAGGTGTGCTCGGAACCTACTTCGATATCACCAGCCAGAAAACCGCGATGATCGAGATGCAAAAAGCAAAAGATGAACTCGGCTACCAGGCAGAACATGACAACCTCACAGACCTTCCCAACAGGATCCTCTTTATTGACCGTCTCAACCAGGCGATTAAAAAGTCAGATCGAACAGATTCCAAAGCCGCCGTAATCTTTATCGATCTTGACCGCTTCAAAGAGATCAACGACTCTCTTGGACATGATATGGGAGACAAGGTTGTCAAACTTCTGGCTCATCGCCTGCAAAATGAACTGAGAAAAGTGGACACGATCGCCCGTTTTGGAGGTGACGAGTTCATCATCCTCATAGAATCAGTCATCGACATGTCCCATCTGAGAAATATACTCAATAAATTGATGAAGGCGATGGAGGAACCTTTTCTTATTGACGAGCATTCACTGCACCTTACTCTGAGTGCAGGTATCAGTGTCTATCCTGATGATGGAGACGATGCGGAAGTCCTTATCAGAAATGCTGACACCGCAATGTATAAGGCCAAAGATGAAGGCCGTAACACCTATAACTTCTACACCAAAGAGATGACAGAAAAAAGTTTTTTTCATATGGTCATGTCTAAGAACATCCGTACGGCTTTACAGAACAAAGAGTTCCGTGTCTATTATCAGCCGCAGATCGACGGCCGTAGCAATACACTGCTGGGTATGGAAGCCCTGGTCAGATGGTACTCCGAGGAAGAGGGCTTTATCTCGCCGGCTCAATTTATCCCGGTCGCTGAAGAAGCCGGCCTCATTGACAAGATAGGACAATATGTCTTTTCCGAAGCCACTTCCCAGATAGCGAAGTGGTATGACAAAGGCTACGACCCCGGCTATGTCGCCATAAACCTCTCAACCAACGAGCTTGAAAACGAAAACTTCGTCTCCACCATTGAAAAAGAGCTCGCCGCTTCCAATTGCCGGCCGGAGTGGATAGAACTTGAAATCACTGAGGGATATACTATGCGACATCCTGAACATGCGATACGTATATTGCAAAGTATGAAAGACCTGGGTATCCGACTCTCCATCGATGACTTCGGCACAGGCTACTCATCACTTTCCTACCTGAAAAGACTTCCTGTGCATAAACTCAAGATCGATCAATCCTTTGTCTCGGGTCTTCCGGAAAATGGCGATGATGCAGCTATTGTAAAGACCATCATTTCATTGGCAAAGACGATGAACTTTAATCTTATCGCTGAAGGTGTCGAAACCAAGGAACAGGAAAAATTTCTTATTGAAAATGGATGTGACAACATCCAAGGCTATCTGCACGCAAAACCAATGCCTGCCGATGAGATGGAAGAGTTTTTACAATCCTTCGGCAACCGGTATTAAAGAAGCCCTGATTGCTATCGATTATTTATTCACATGCCTCTTTCAGGACCAGTTCAAAAGAGACATCGATATCACTCCATGTCTTACCCTTGCCCTGTTCAGAGGAGGCTTCATTGATCGAACTCAGTGCCGGTGACGCCAAGAAGTTCAGCAAATCTATCCTCCCCTGCGCTTTCAGCGTCTTATTATCGAAAGTATAAGGCATATAGATACTCTGAGAGACATCGTTCATCGTGATCTCAACACTCAGCTCCTGTTTATCCAAGTCCACACGCTTGATAATGGCATCGATATATTCCCCATCGATCATATGTTTGAAAAAGGCATCGATCAGGGTCTTATCACGTTCTTTGCTTTCCGTCTTTACAGAATTCGTCTCTATATGCACCGTCGCCATCGTAAAATAGGAAAAGGCACAATCGTCCTTTTTCTGATGCGCTTCAAAATTAAGCGTATCAAAACTCCCCTTTACCCCCTTTTTCTCAGGTGACTCGAAAGCCGTCCAGTTGACACTTATGCTCTCAACCTCACAACTCGCAGCAAACAACGAGCTGCTATAAAAAACAGCCATAACAAAAACGATCAAACTTCTCATCACTCATCCTCATAATATTTTATTATATTATATCAACACATCATTACTCCAGCCTTAGAGTATCTCTAAAAAACAGAACAAAACCAGAAGTAAACATATCTTTCAGAAAAAAGAGTCTACAATATCGTCAAATAAGAAGGATACCTATATGTTTTTAGACTTTGACGTCAACCTTGATACCGCAATTGATGAACTGACCAAGCTTTTAGAAAAAAGCAAGAAAGAGATCGACGATCTGCTTCGCATCGAAAAGAAAACCTACGCAAATTTCGTGAAACCTTTCGAGATGATAGATGAACGTCTGGAATGGTTCTTCACGCCCATCTCTCACCTCAATGCTGTCAATAACTCAGAGCAGACACAAAAAGTATATGCAGATGCCCTGCCGATCCTGACCGAATACGGAACCGAAGTCTCGCAAAACGAAGCCATCTACCAGGCCTTCAAAACTATCAAAGAGAACGAAGCCACAGCCCTGAACCAGGAACAAAACCAGGTCCTTGATCACAATATCAGGGATTTCGAGCTCAGCGGTGCCCACCTTGAGCAGTCAAAGAAAGACCGCTTGAAAGAGATCAATCTGAGAAAAAGCACCCTGACCAATGACTTTTCTCAAAACCTTCTGGATGCGACCAATGCCTATGAACTTATCATCACAGAAGAAAAAGATGTCGAAGGTATCCCCGAGTCTGACCTGGAAGCTGCCAGACAAGAAGACGGAAGCTACAAGTTCACACTTCAGATGCCTTCGTATATCGCCTATATGACCTATGGAAAAAACCGTGAACTTCGCGAAGAACTTTACAAAGCCTATACGACCCGTGCACCGGAAAATGCTGCCATAATAGATGAGCTTATGCAGTTGCGCCAGGAGATGGCAAAATTGCTTGGTTTTAACAACTTCGCCGAACTCTCCATCGCACCGAAGATGGCCACATCGACCGATAAAGTGATCGGATTTCTCGAAGAGTTGGCCGTCTCATCCAAACCTCAGGCAATGCGTGAGCTTGCCGAACTGGAAGCACTGGCGAAAAAGGAAGGACAAGCGAAGATAGAGAGTTTTGACACAGCCTATTACAGTGAGATACTGAAAAAACAGAAATATGAGATCGATGAGGAGGCTTACAGACCTTATTTTGAACAACGCTCTGTTGTCCAAGGCCTCTTTGATTTCTTGAACAGACTGCTGGGCATTGAGTTTCGACCTGCCGATATCCAGCTCTGGGACGAGAAAGCATCGGCTTACGACCTCTACCTTGACAACACCCTGCGTTCACGTCTGTACATAGATCTAGAAGCCCGCTCTTCCAAGCGTGGGGGTGCATGGATGAACAACTGGCAGACACACTGTAAGGATGAAAAGGGTGAGACCGTACTCTCATCGGCTTATATCGTATGTAACTTCCCGTCCTCTTCTGCAACCAACCCTTCACTGCTGCGTCACGACGATGTCGTCACCCTCTTTCATGAGATGGGACATGCCCTTCATCACATGCTTTCAAAGGTTGAAGAGAGTTCTGTCAGCGGTGTGAATGGTGTCGAATGGGATGCCGTCGAGTTTCCTTCACAGTTCTTGGAGAACTTTGCCTACGAACCGCAGGTCCTTCGTCTCTTTGCCAAGCATTACCAAAGCGGTGAAGTGCTCTCCAATGAAATGATAGCCAAACTTGACAAGGCAAGAAACTTCCAATCGGCAATGTCTATGCTACGTCAGCTGGAGTTTTCCATCTTTGATTTCAAACTTCATATGAGTCTGCATACAGGAGAGGAGGTCCAAGGCCTCCTGGACACTATCCGGGACGAAGTCGCTTTGCTAAAACCACCAAGCTATAACAAGTTCCAAAATGGTTTTGCCCATATCTTTGCAGGTGGCTATGCAGCAGGCTATTACTCCTATAAATGGGCAGAAGTTCTCTCTGCAGATGCGTTTTTCCATTTTATTGACAACGGGATCTTCGAAGAAGAGATCGCTGCCTCATACAGGGACATCATCCTTGGTCTGGGTGGAAGTGAAAGCATGTCAGTACTTTTCGAGAAGTTCATGGGCAGAGAGCTTGATACGACCGGACTGCTTCGCCTTAACGGCATCGCCGCATGAGAAGCCTCTGGTTTCTCCTCTTACTGAATATCACACTGCTTGGAGGAACCACCGTGAAGATCGCAGCCTATAATGTTGAGAACCTTTTCGATCTCAACTATGACGGGACCGAGTACAGTGAGTATATCCCCGATACGAAATGGCAATGGAACCGCGAAAATTTTCGAAAAAAACTCAGGAATATCGCAAAGGTCATTGTCGACATCAACCCGGACATCATAGGCCTTACTGAAATAGAATCAGACATCGCCTTGAAAGAATTGCAAAAAGAGCTCTCAAGACAGGGTCTCTATTTCAGATTCCGTGCCATTGCAGATAGAAAAAAGACCTCTGTCAAGACAGCTATTCTGAGCAAATATCCACTGCACAAACAGGAGATATTTGTCTCGCACAATAAGTCTACACGCAACATCCTCGAAGTCAAACTTACTATTGATTCAAGGCCTCTGTATATCTATGTCAATCACTGGAAATCAAAGTCCGGCCCGGAAAGCAAACGCATTCTCTATGCCAAGGCACTGCAAAAACGGCTTGGAGAGTTCCCACCGCAGAGCGACTATATTCTTCTGGGTGACTTCAATGCCCATTATGAAGAGCACAAGAGTTTTATAAAAAAACGAAAACACAACGATACCAATGGCCTTACCGGTATCAACCATATACTCCATACCATCGATAAGAACCAAGAACTCTATACCAAAGAGACATTGACACAGGAAGGAAACTACAATCTTTGGATGGAACTGCCCAAAACGCAGCGGTGGACACATATCTTCAGAGGACAAAAAGAGGCACTGGACCATATTATCATCTCGCCTTCTTTAGTCGATAAAAAAGGAAGCCATTATATGGCAAAGAGTTTTAATAGCTTTCAGAGAGATTATCTTTTCACACACAATGGGAAAAGACTATATCGATGGCAGAGAAGCAGAACCCGACCCCTTCATCATACGGGGAAAGGGTATTCGGATCACCTTCCGATTGTTGCTGAGTTTTATATCGACTAGACAGCCTTAAACTATCCAACCACCGCCGATAAGCTTATTCCCGTCATAAAAGACAGCCGCTTGACCCTTGGCAACGCCAAGCACAGGCTCTTCTAGTTTAATCGTTCCAGTATTTCCTTCAATCTCGACATGGCACTTCACTGCAGTGGTGCGGTAGCGGAGTTTTACCGTCGTATCAAAACTCGTTCGATCATCAAACATATTGACGTCCCTGATATTCACGTCAAAGCACTCCAGTTCGTCTTTCAGACCTACCATGATCTGGTTCGTCTCAGGCAAGATCTTTGTCACATAATGCGGTTCATGTGCTCCATGCACGGTGAAGCCTTTACGTTTACCGATGGTGTAATGCATATAACCTTTATGCTCACCGACGACATTGCCATCTGCATCGATCACCTCTCCGGGTTGATCGACCTTGACATAATCTTTCAAGACATCCGTATAAGTCGTCTCGACAAAACATATCTCACTTGATTCTGCCTGGGATGCAAAAGACTCCAATCCCTTGATCGAAGCGGCATACTCTTTGATATCGCTCTTGTGACGCGTTCCCAAAGGAAAGATAAGACGAGGCAGGATCTCCTTTTGGATGTAAAAGAGAAAATAGCTCTGATCTTTTGTGTCATCTTCGGCCTGTAAAAGATACTTGCCGTCCGTCTGGATATAGTGGCCTGTCGCGAGATAATCAGCACCGACCTTGTCGGCGAACTTCAACATCTCGCCGAACTTTAGGTTCCTGTTACACAAGGCACAGGGGTTTGGAGTCTGGCCGTCCTTGTAAGTCTGGATGAAAGGGCCGACTACCTTCTCCTGGAAGGTCTCCTGAAGGTCAAGGATATGCAGTTTGACTCCCGCAAAGTCAGCAGCCTTTTGTGCACGGGCCTGATGTATCTCATGATAGCCGGGTTTGGAGTGCAGCTTCATGTACACCCCTTCGACTTCATATCCTTCTTCTTTCAGCAGCAGTGTCGAGACTGTTGAGTCAACGCCACCACTCATCCCGATCAAAACTTTTTTCTTTTTCACAGGAGTGCCTGTCTCGCCAAGTTTTTTTTCATCTTTTGACATCTTTTTCCCTACTGAGCTTCATACAAATCATATATTGTAGGAATCTTTCCCTTCATCAATATCACGATTATCAAAGAAGTCTTTCAATGAATGGAAATACTCCGTATTCTCCATACCGACCTCTTTAAGGGCCTTGATCTGAACACCAAGCGAAGCTTTTATCTGCTCGGCGATATGATCAAGGTCATCTGTAAGCGTAATAATATCCAAATCTGCAGGATCAATCATATTCTCTGCCAACAAGGTATTTTTCATAAAATCCATCAAAGGTTGGAAAAAATCTACACCGACGACAAAGATCCTTACCCCGGCAACTTTTTTTGTCTGAACCAGGGTAAGTGCCTCAAAAAGCTCGTCCAGTGTCCCGAATCCTCCCGGAAAGATAACATAGGCAATGGAATATTTTACCAGCATCACCTTGCGTGAAAAGAAGTAGTCAAAGGTCTTCTGTTTCGTCGTAAAGGGGTTTATAGCCTGTTCCATCGGAAGGTCGATATTAAGACCGATAGATTCGACATCAGGATTATTATAGGCGCCTCGGTTAGCTGCTTCCATAATGCCTGGACCGCCGCCTGTGATGACATTAAAACCCGCAGCTCCTAGCTTGTCACCAAGTATCACTGCTTTTTTGTAATAGGGATGCTCCTGATCTGTTCGTGCAGATCCAAATACCGTTACGGAAGGGCCCAGGTCACCAAGGTCATCAAAGCCATGTACAAAATCGGCAATGATCTTGAAGACAGACCAGGTATCTGCCGATTTGATATCTCTGGCATATCTCTCCTGTAGGACCTTCTGTCCCTTTCTTCGACGTTCCATAAAAGCTCCTTCAAAAAGCTTGTCAGCAATATATTATTTCATAGGTAAATGTAAAAAAGGCAGGTGTGCACAAAGCGATGTGACAACCTATAGCCAAACGGGTGGACAGATCAGCCTTTAAGTTGCTGTAAACGGTCTTTTTTACTTCCAATGGTCGTAATCTGAACACCAAAGTTTCCATCCACGATAACGACTTCACCCTGGGCTATAATATGATTATCCACTAAAATATCCAAAGGATCATTAGCCAGTTGATTCAATTCGATGACCGAACCGATATCCATGCTTAAGACATCTCTCAAGAGCATCTTCTTTTCACCAATGCGCACACGTAAAGGGAGTTTGACATCCATGATAAGGTTGATATTATTGTCTGCATCCCCAGTAAAGGCTGCAGAAGAAGATGGGGTCGATGTGCTTGCAGGCGCGGCTTCTTCAGCTGCAGCCGATGGCTCAGGTGATGAAGCGACATCCTCGGGACTAAGAGACTGTTCTATCCCCTCATCGATAACAAACATCAATAAGGAGTTGATGTCACCCAGTGTAAAGTTATAGACGAACATCTTGGAGTAGGCTTCAAGGTTGATCTCACCGTCTTCGGCTATAAACTCTATATCTGAAACTTTGAAATTAAGTGTTGGCAGTTCAGTCTGAGAGGTCAATGCTGTTGAGAGTGCTGACAAGATATTGGAGACGATCTCTTTGGTCGCATCAAGGTCTTCATCATCCATACTCTCTTTGCCTTCACCCTCACCACCGAGCATCAGGTCTCCTAATGCCGTTGCTAAAGTCGGAGGTATGGCTATAGCCGCTTTCGCTTCTATATCACCACCGACTTCGGCAGAGACCATTGCTGTCGGAGGTATGATATTCGAGACGATTGAGATCGTTTCTTCTTCTTTAAGCTCCAGGCTTGGTGCCTGACCTGTCAGACCTTCAATAGTCGCAATCGTCTCTGATTCAAAAAGTTTAATAAACTCATTCATTTGCAAAGTCCTCATCTTCATCTTCGTCTTCATGTTGTTCGTTGTACATAATCTCTTTTACCCCTGATATCTTGTCGCGACGAACCTCTTCATAATGTTTTAATACACGTTTCACATCATCTCTTTCTGTATAGATGATCTCTGAGATACAGATCGATTTTCTAAACCGGCGAAGTCCGATCTCACCTTTGAAGCGTTCCTTCCCGTCCACACTCAGACTGACAATATCATCCGCACTTGCATTAAGCCGGATAATATCGCCGTTATTAAGGTCAAGAACTTCTCTTAAGGTCAACTCAGCCATGCCAAGGTTTGCTTCAACCGTAACCTTGGCCCCACCGATCAGTACTTGAAGCTCCTGGTTACGGCTCTTTTTCGAACTGGTCTCATTAAGCATCAGATCACGCGATGCGAGCTTTGGAAGTACCGGTTCCAAGGCAATGACCGGGTAACAGATGTTCATCATACCGGAACTGTGTCCGATGATTATTTCCATTACGACCATGACGACGATCTCATTTTGTGCAACGATCTGCACGACATTGGGACTTGACTCTTTCGATTCGACAGAAGGATAGACTTCTGTAACAGGTCCCCACGCCTCTTTGAGTGTACTCATCATGACACGAAGAACCGTCTCAAAAAGGCTGAGCTCGATGTCTGAGAATTCTCTGTTTGACTCGAAAGGCTCGCCCTTTCCACCTAAAAGCCTGTCCAACATAGGAAAAGCGATTGAAGGGTTGATCTCAAGAACACCCGAGCCCTCCAGCGGTTTCATCGAAAAGACATTGAATGATGTCGGGTTTGGCAGAGACATCAAGAACTCACCATAGGTCATCTGATCGACTGAATGAAGTTGTATCTCGACAATGGAGCGCATGATAGCAGAGATCTGTGAAGATAGAGACCTTGCCATCTTATCATGTATCCCCCTAAAGGCGCGCAGCTGCTCTTTAGAAACACGATTGGGACGCTTGAAGTCATAAAGCGTGATCTGCTTCTGCTCAAAGACCTCTTCTTCTTCAATCCCTAGGGCGTCATCACCTTCGTCATCAACAACGTCTAAAAGGGCATCGATCTCTTCTTGAGAGAGTATATCAGCCATTATCCGCTCCTATGGAATCTCTAATTTTTTTGAGCAAGGCCTTATGTATCTGTGAGATACGTGACTCTGTAATATCCAGCACTTGCGAAATCTCCTTTAAAGAGAGCTCTTCAAAATAATATAATTGAATAATCAACTGCTCTCTTTCACTCTGGTTTTCTAACACCTTTTCAATCACTTCGATCAGGTTCTCTTTTTCAACCGTCTCTAATGTACTGCTTTCACTTGCCAATGAAAGCTGTTCATCAATCGGCATAACCGCATATATTTCAGAAGCGATACGGGCATCGTTTATCTTCTCTTCACTCTCATTCAGGATCTCTGCAAGTTCCGCATTGCTCGGCTCGTCTTCGTTCTCAGCCATATAGGCCGTAATCGCTTTATCGATCATCTTGATAAGCTTTCTGTTCGAACGGCTGACGACATCCAAGGAGCGCAGGTAATCGAGCATTGCCCCATAAACACGCGTCTTTCCATATCCCCAGAATGAATCATTCTGTGTCTCGTCATAACGCCGGGCAAGTTTGACCAGTTCCTCCGTTCCGATAGCAGTAAGGTCGCAGAAGTCGACGGAACTGGGCAGTCTCTCTTTCAAACGAAATGCCATAGCCTTGACAGCAGGAAGATACTGAATGGCCAGTTCATCTTCTTTATGCTTGAGCTCGTTGACATAAGCATTTGTCTTACTGCACTCCATCACCCACTCTTTCGTTTTGTCTTTTGGGACTTGTACTTCTTATCCAAAGCCTCTAAAAAGTCATACGAACTTTCAATGATTTTCTCGCGTTTGGCTATCTCATTGGCGTAGTAGTCCAAATCCCCTTCATGACGTCCCTTTGGAAAGTACTCTTTCCTCAAAGGACTGTAACGGATAAAGAAAGAGATCGTAAAGTGTGAAAACAGATAGAAAAAAGCTGTGATCAACAAGGTATATATTAATATCTCTTCCGCATTTTTCGCTTTTAAAAGTGAAAATACAAAGCCTATGAAAAAGCCCTGTACTGTTAGAAAGGAGACAAAGTTTGTACTGCGCATATCTTTATCTATCCCCCTCTATTACCCGAGTATCGCCTTAAAAATGTGTCATCAGTCGCTTGAAAAGTCCCTGAATACCACTTTCTTCAGCAGATACCAGCATGTTTCGTTCCAAGTTGCGTGACAGTTTTTTAACGATTTTCTCCAGATCCCGGGTCGTTGGCGATATCGGGTTCTCTTTGGAAAAGATCTTTCTCTGCTTGATCGAACGGCCCACTTTTTCATCAGCATTGACTTTACCAAGCAGGTCAAGTTCCAAAGTCGGACCGATATTGGCACGTGCTACTTTTGATATTTTATCATAGAGTAGCTGTGCCTCTTTCTCTGAACGTACCTGATTGAAGATAAGGCTGATCTTGTTTCTGATCTTAGAGGTGACTTTAATTGTCGCATAGGCATCCGTAATGGCAGCCGGATCTGGAACGGTAACGACAATGACATCATCAGCTGCATTAAGAAAGAGTTGAATATGCTCTCCGATACCCGCACCCGTGTCGATCAAGAGGACATCCAGGTCATCGAGCACATGTGATTCCTGCATGAAACGCTCAAACAGACTCCCATCGCTGTACTTCAAGATCTCATCCCCACTTTCTCCGGGAATAAGCAGAAGATTCGGAGCGACCGGGATGAGGATATCACTAACCGTCGCCTCGCCCTTAAGGACATGCAGTATGTTCTTGTTGATTTTGACATTGAACATCACATCCAGGTTCGCCAGACCGATATCTGCATCAAATATCCCGACTTTCAGACCATAATGTGCCATTAGATAAGCGATATTCGAACTGACCGTGCTCTTTCCAACACCTCCCTTACCGCTTGTAATAGCAATAAAACGGGTCTTTTTGGCCGTAGACTTGCTGTTCTCTTCAACAAGTTCTTTAAGCTTTTGCGCCTGAGTGATCATCTCTTGTTCCTGTCAAAACCGTTGAGCATACAGTCGATCAGGTAGTCACTGCTTGCGACCACCAGGTCTTCCGGCACCTCCTGTCCTACTGAAAAATAGGAGATTGGTTTTGAGGTCTCATACATCAATGAGAAGATATTACCAAACCCTCTTGTTTCATCCAGCTTGGTGAACATCATCGTATCGATGCCTAAAGGCTCAAAATTATCATAGGTCGCCTTGAGATCTTCAAACTTTATTGAAGAAGGAAGAACAAGTACCGTATCAACCTGCAGGTCAGTCGTGTTGTTCTGCAGGCAGTCATAGATCTTCGTGATCTTCTCTTTATCATACGGGGATGAGCCCATCGTATCAATGAGGATATAATCACAGTAACTCATCGCATTCAACGCGGAAGCGAACTCGGGAGGATCGACAACGGTCTCGATCCCAAGCTTCATCATACGGGCATATTGCATGAGTTGCTCCACAGCCCCGATACGGTAGGTGTCCAGAACAATAAGCCCCACCTTGTATTTCTTCTGCATCATATACGAAAAACGTGCAGCCAGTTTTGCAATACTCGTCGTCTTTCCTACGCCGGTTGGTCCGACAAGCATGATGACTTTTTTAGTTCCCGGCTTGGGCGTGGATTCCATCCTGACAGGGACCATCTTGCGTAATAAGACCTGAAAATAGCGTTTTACCGTCTGAGAGTTCTCACGCATCTTGATCGGCATATGCTCGAGGGTGAGCTTCATGATCTCTTCGATATGCTTCGCATTCATCCCGCTTTCCAGGGTCAACTTGTAAATCTCGGAAAACTCAGGTGGGATATGGATATCACCCAGGCTGCCTGAACGCTCATCCCAAAACATGTTTTGGATCAGCTTCACCTTATCGCCAAGCTTGGATATCTCATCTTTGATCTGTTTAAACTCCAGAGGATCAGCACTCTTCTCTTTGACCCTTGCCACGACTCTGTCCGTATCATATTTTTCTGTCGTAAGCGGGCTGTCCTCTTCCGTGACTTCGGCAATCTTGGATATCTGGCGTGCCGCTTCGGAGATATTATAAAGTACATCCGCACTGCTTTTTGCCACCGGCTTAGAAGCGTCCATACTCTTTTGTCCCTCACGTGCATCCAGTTCCGCGGCCAGCTTGTCATCTATACCCACGATGATCTCATACAGGGCTGTTTCTGTCAGACTTTTTTTACGTATCTCTTTTGTCTCAATCAGCATGGCATCTTCACCGACAGCCAATTGTGCTTTCTTTAATGCTTCAGCAGGAGATTTTCCGTTAAAAGTCAAAATTTTCATCTACACTCCATATATGTCATCGGTATCACCACACTTTCTCGCTCTTTCCAGTGCGGGTGAGGAAGTATCAACTCTTTCGTATGCATTGTTCTATTCTCGTAAAATATGACATCAATATCAAGCGTTCTGGGTGCATTTTCAAAACTGCGTCTGCGACCGAACTTCCGCTCGACTTCCAGGACATATTTCAAAAAAGCCTTGGGCTGAAGGTTTGTTCTTACCATCATAACAGAATTATAAAAGTCATCCTGCTGTAAATACCCAAAAGGCGGGTTTTTTAAAATAGGCCCTGTACTCACCAGGTCACAATAACGATCGGCCTGGAAGAAAAAGCTCAGCCTTTCCAACCGACGCACCACGTCACCGATATTCCCTCCTACGCCTAAAGTAGCGCTGTAGCGCTTCTTTGAACCTCTGTATCTGCGAGGGAACAGAGAGGTTCGAATCAATGTAAGTCTGCTGTCCAGGCGCTTGGAAAGCATCTTAAGCCTGTGCTGCCTCTTGTTGTTTTTGAGCTTCCTGCATTGCAGAGATCTCTGAAAAAATCTGTGCCATTCCCGTCATCGCAAGATGGTAGCCAAATGGACCGAAACCAATGACTGACGATGCACACACCGGTGCGATCATATTCGTACGACGAAACTCTTCACGACGGTGAATATTCGAAATATGCACTTCGATCGTCGGCAAAGCCACCGCCGAGATCGCATCACGAATAGCAATTGAGGTATGTGTGTAAGCTGCCGGATTGATAATGATTCCATTTGCGTCCCCTAGACATTCCTGGATACGATCTACGATCTCACCCTCTAAGTTACTTTGGAAAAATTCGATTTCAATCCCATTCTGTCCTGCAAACTCTTTCATCTGTGTATGGATCTGCTCTAATTTCATCGGCCCGTAAATATTTTGTTCACGAACACCCAGCATGTTTAAGTTTGGCCCTTGAATAACTACAACTTTCATTATTTACCTTGTATCTAATTTTAAGGGTATATTATACCTTTGTAAAGCATAATTTTTTTTTAGTTTAATAAAGGCTTTTTAATTTTGAAAATACTTCACGTCTCTTACATCCTGTACAACAATGAAATCATCACTGGAAACTCCCTTGCCTTTGAGAAAAGCATTGAAAAGATTGCACCCCTTGATGAGTTGTTACAAATCTACCCTGATGCCGAAGTAATCGATACTCCACCCTACTCCCTTGTCATGCCGGGTCTTATCAATGCCCATGTCCATTTGGAGTTCTCAGCCAACAAGACAAAACTCAAATATGGTAAATTCCTCCCCTGGCTTCACAGTGTCATTGAACACCGTGAAGAGCTGATCAACAATTGTGATATTACCTGTATGACAAAGGTGACAAATACGATGCTTCGTTCCGGAATAACGACATTCGGTGCAGTCTCCTCCCACGGTATGGACCTTGAAGCTGCTGCACAGGCAAAGCAGAACGTTGTTTTCTTCAATGAGCTTATCGGCTCACAGGCAAGTATGGCTGATGCCCTCTTTTCTGACTTTTCTGCCAGACTTGAAGCTTCAGAGAAGATCAAACGTGAAGGCTTCTATCCGGCAGTCGCCATACACTCCCCCTATTCAGTCCACCCGGCTCTGATCAGACGTGGAGTCGCTCTGGCTGCTGAGCGGAACTACCCTTTGTCAGCACACTACATGGAAAGTCCCGCCGAAAGGGAGTGGCTTGACACCAACAGTGGGGAGTTCAAGCCCTTCTTCAATGACTTCTTGAAACAGGAGTATGCCGTCAACACATCTGCAGAGTTCCTTGAGCTTTTCAAAAAGACACCGACTCTATTCACCCATGTTATCCATGCCAATGAACAGGAATATAAAGAACTCAAAACAGCAGGACACACGATCATACACTGTCCTATCTCCAACCGTCTGCTTGGTAATGGGGCTCTGAATCTGGATCAGATTGAAGAACATGGGCTGAAATGGTTGTGTGCGACAGATGGTCTGAGTTCCAATTATGACCTCAACCTGTTTGAAGAGATGAAGATTGCCATGTTCATGCATAAAGAGGGGGATCTGCTTGAGCTTGCGAAGAAGTTACTGAATTCTGTTACAATTGATGCAGCAAAAGCTCTGAATCTCAATACAGGTGAGATCGCAGAAGGCAAAAATGCCGACCTTCTTGTCATCAACCTGGAAGAGGAGCCCAATGAACAGTTGCCTATTCATCTGATATTGCAACAGTTCCCGATTTCACACCGTTATATCAACGGTAACCACACGGAGGTAGAATAAGTATGGATGCTATCAAACAGTTTTTCTCACCATTTTTTGCTGTGATGAAATTTATTCAAAATCATTTTAAGGCGATGTTGTTCCTTCTTATCCTTTTTCTCATTTTCTCACCCGGCGGGACGGAGTTAAAACAGCCCAACCTGGCCAAGGTGAAACTTGAAGGTATGATCATGGACGCTTCCTTGATCGTCGATCAGCTTGAAGAGGTTCGCAAGAACAGACATATCCAAGGAGTCTTGTTTGTCATCAATTCACCCGGCGGTGCTGTCGCTCCTTCCATTGAAATCATGGAAGCAATCAAACGCCTAAAAAAAGAAAAACCGGTTATTGCCTACGCTTCCGGCACACTTGCCAGCGGCTCTTATTATGCCTCGATATATGCGAATAAGATCTATGCCAATCCAGGCTCTATGGTAGGTTCTATCGGTGTCATCATGCAAGGAAGCAACTTTTCGGAACTGGCACAGAAGATTGGGATTGCAGAACAGACCGTGAAAGCGGGAAAATACAAGGAAGTCGGAACAGCTTCACGCCAATGGGAACCTTATGAAAAAGCTGAGCTTGAAAAGGTCATCAATGACACCTATAAGCTTTTTGTCAATGATGTCTCTAAAGCACGCAAGCTTGACCCTGCCAAGCATACAGAATATGCAGATGCGCATATATTCACGGCATCACAGGCAAAAGCAGTCGGTCTGATCGACAGTGTCGGTGTCGGTTATGATGCCGAACAGGCCCTGATAAAACTCGCTAAAGTCAACAAGCCGGCCTGGTTGGAAGAGGACAAGATCGAATCTTTCATGCGCCAGCTTAGTGGACAGACCGCTTCATTTATAGGGGCATATTTCTCTTCTCTTACCCTTAAATAGTCGCGGGGATAAAAGATAACCTCTCTTTATCCGGCTTAATGAACACACTCTGATATTGAAAATTTTGAACATTCACACCCCTTGCAATGAGCAGGCATCATAAAATCATGTTACACTATAACAATCATACAAAGGTAGTAAAATGCTGATTGCAGTGATCGAGATATTGGCTTCATTAGGACTCTTTCTCTTCGGTATGCTCTATTTGGAAGAACGTATCAAAAGTGCCGCCGGTCATTCTT
>JBFFSC010000023.1:0-18123 GCA_041572615.1 Sulfurimonadaceae bacterium | reverse complement strand
TTCAGCCATTCTGTTCTCATAAAAAATCTCCTGTATCTAGTAAGCGAATACTACACATTTAAAGTAAGTATCTCGTAATAATATATACCAAGTAAAACTATTTTACTTTCACTTAAGTAAAGTCAAAATCATCTTACATAATATATGCACAAAACCCAAGAATTAAAAATTCTCACTTATTTTTCGAAATGTATCACAAACAAGTTAAAAGAAAGCTTTCTATGTGTATAATTTCGTAACACCTGTTACAAATAGGAGCATTTTTGTCTGATTTAACACTCATACTACTTGCAGCCGGGAGTTCTACGCGTTTTGGCACATCTGTAAAAAAACAGTGGCTTCGTATAGAACATCAGCCTTTGTGGCATTTTGTTACAAATAAATTTGATAATTTGAATATCTTTTCAAAAATCATTATCACGGCACATAAAGATGAAACTGAATACATGAAATCTTTTTGTGAACATACCATTATTGAAGGTGGGGATACACGTCAGCAATCATTAAAAAATGCGCTTGAACATGTCACCACTCCCTATGTGATGGTAAGTGATATTGCCAGGGCTTGTCCTCCGGAAGAGCTTATTCAAAGACTCATTGATGCAAAAGAGAGTGCCGATTGTGTTGTGCCCGTATTAAGTATGAATGACACCGTGTCATTTGACGGAGACAATATTGACAGAGAGAAGCTCAAACGGATTCAGACACCGCAGCTTTCGCGCAGTGCTATCCTCAAAGATGCCCTTTTGGCAGGCAAAGAGTTTACAGACGAGAGCAGTGCCATCATTGCTTTTGGAGGAACAAGAAACGAAGTTGAAGGTGACGAGTCCGCTCATAAGATAACGCGTTTAAGTGATATGAAAAATATACCTTGTCTGCGTTCACCTTCGAATGACACACTCATAGGGAACGGTTTTGATGTCCATGCCTTTGAAGATGGTAGGGAGATGTTCTTGGGCGGTGTCAAGATCGATGTCCCCTTTGGGTTTAAAGCACACAGTGACGGCGATGTTGCGATCCATTCTCTGATCGATGCCCTGTTAGGAGCGTCAGGCATGGGTGACATAGGAACACTCTTTCCTGATGATGATGACAGCTATAAAGACATTGATTCAAAGCTGTTGCTAAAAGAGTGTGTGAGAAGAGTATATAACTGTGGTTATGTGATCGTCAATGTCGATATCACCATTATCGCACAAACACCGAGATTAAGTGCATACAAGGCGAAGATACGTTCTGCCTTGTCAGAGATCTTGGGGATTGAGCCGTTTTTATGCAACATAAAAGCGACAACAACGGAAAAACTTGGCTTTATTGGCCGTAAAGAAGGCGTTGCCGTACAAAGCAGCGCAAGCTTGAAATATCTAAACTGGACTAATTTATGAAAATTTTGATTATTGAAAACGAAATCTATCTTGCACAAAGTATTGCTGCAAAATTAAGCGACCTTGGACATGTCTGTGACCTTGCATCAACAACCAAAGATGCACTGCGTAACGAACCGTATGATGTGGTACTACTTTCAACAAATATCTCCGGACAAGACTTCTACCCTGTCATCGATGCCTATAAAGATGCCGTTGTCATCCTGATGATCTCCTATGTGAGTAACGATACGGTCTCCAAACCGCTTAAAGCCGGAGCAAAAGACTATATACTCAAACCTTTCATGATCGAAGAGCTTATCCGCAAGATTGATCACTTTCAAGACTATGAACAGTTAAAACGCCAAAATGCCACTTTCCAGCGCTATATCGATCACTCTTTTGCTTCCATGAACGTGGAGTGTGACTTTGAAAAGGCTGATCTTCCGATCTTTGTATTCTCGAACTATCAAAAATATGCTGATGCCTTTGCCTTTAAACTTCTTAACCGTTGTAATTCGCCTCTGCATTTCCTTTCCCTGGCTTCATTACGTACCCTGGACGATATCGCAGACCTTAATCCTGAACGCCTGACTTATATCACTGACTTCCAGGCTTTGAAGAAAACGGATAAAAAACCTTTCCTCGAACTTATTGAAGGAAAAAGTGTCATTGTCTCGAGTACAGATGTTGCCGAAGAGGTTCCTTACAAGTCAGTTGAGATGAAAAGTGACAATAAGGTCATTGAACAAGGTGATATTTTACCTATCGAGGACTATGTCAAATATATTGTGTTAAATTATCAACACAAGTTTCCTGATACAGAACTATCAAAAAAGTTGGGAATATCTCGAAAAAGCCTCTGGGAAAAAAGAAAAAAGTATGGAATCATCAAGAAAAAATAGAGAACTACACCTTGATCAAGAAGCTGCATCTGCACTTCGTCTCGTCAAATCAGGACTGCTTAATCCCGTAACATCTTTAATGGGGAAAGCTGCCACTATGGAAGTCTTAAAGTCCGGACTCGTCAATGGAAAGACCTTTCCTTTTCCTTTCATACTCTCTCCAAGCGGTCAAAAGAATGAAGAGACCTTAACCTCTGCACAAAAAGGTGAACGGCTCGAACTTTTTGTCGACAAAAATCAGATTGGTCATATTATCGTGGATGAGATCTTTGAGATCAACCCACGTGAACGTGTACGACAGATCTACGGTACCGATGACCTGTCGCATCCGGGCGTGCAAAACACTTATGACCGCCTGGGCAAATATGCGATCAGTGGTGATTATGAAATCGACCACACTCTTCTGGATGAAAGCAAAGAACTCATCGATGATGCCAAAGCCCGTATCAGTGCAAAACACACCACGGCACTGATGATGGCCGGAAACCCACTGCACAGGGCTCATGAACGTCTTATCAGACAGACACTGGAAAAGACAGACCTTATCATTATCTTTTTACTCAAACCCTATAATGAGAAAGAGCTTGTTTATGAGACTCGAAAAGAGTCTTTAGAGTTTTTCATCACTAACTTCCTGCCTAAAAACCGTGTTCTCGTCATACCTTTGGAAAGCACCTATATCTTTGCCGGTTATAATGAAGTCCTTATCGATGCCATCGTCGCCAAGAACTACGGATGTAACTCACTTACAATCGGCCAGAACCACGCAGGTGTCGGTATGTATTATGATCAAAATGCCCACAAGTCAATTGTAGACAAACTTGTCGGTATCAATATTGACATCAATATCTCAGCTGAATATGTCTACTGTAATGTCTGTAAGACCCTTGTCTCCACACATACCTGTCCCCATGGTCAGCATCATCATATCAACTACCATTCCGAATCAATCCTTGAACTTTTAAAACTTGGACTCCTACCGCCAGCTGTGTTGATGCGTAAAGAGATCTCTGCCCTTATCTTGTCGAAACTCTTTCCGGACCGCTTTAAGAACCTTGAGAAGCTTTATTATGATATTTTGCCGATCACGGGACTCCTTGAGGAACACAGTGAAAGAGACTTTTACCTTGAACTGATGAAACTTTATCAGACAACATCACTAACATAGGACAGATATGAATTGGTTTTTACTTACCGTTGGATACAGCGGAATGGCACCTAAAGCACCGGGTACAGTTGGTTCCTTTGTTGCCCTCATCTTGGGTGTCCTTATCTTGACATACCTGGATGCTACA
This sequence comes from Sulfurimonadaceae bacterium, assembly GCA_041572615.1. GTDB lineage: Bacteria > Campylobacterota > Campylobacteria > Campylobacterales > Sulfurimonadaceae. The sequence goes on along the minus strand of JBFFSC010000023.1, from coordinate 14,559 downwards.
ACACTTTTTTTAGCTGCCCTTCTTGCCACTGTCGCTGGCTATAAGCTCGTCAATGATTATGAAGAAGCTGGTGGTATCCATGACAATAAACATATCGTCATCGACGAACTTGCCGGTATGTGGCTAAGCCTGACCATTGCCATCGCACCTTTGACTCAGATACCTGCCGAAGCCTACAGCGACTATGCCTCTCATTGGATCCTTTGGCTTTCAATCCTCTTGAGTTTTGCTTTTTTCAGATACTTTGATATTGCCAAACCTTCCATTATCGGTCGACTTGACAGAGAGGCAAAAGGTGGAATGGGCGTTATGGGTGACGATGTCGTCGCAGGTGTTGCTGCAGGTGTACTGACAGCACTTGTCATGAAAATTGCATTGATTTTTGTCGGTGTGTAATGGCACGCCGTACTAACAACAGAAAGTTCAATGGTAATCAGAACTCCAATTCGTCCAAAGCCAGAGCAAAACATAAACAAGGCAGTTCAAAATCGAATTCCTCTAATGTAGAGATATACACGGCATCCTTTTGCCCCCACTGCCAAGATGCCAAGATGTACATGAAGGTCAACAAGATCAAGTTTGTCGAACATAACTTGGAACGATCCAAAGGTGCAGAAAAAAAGTTTCTTGCCCTCGGCGGGAAAAAAATCCCTCTGCTCATTGTCAAAGGAAAAATCTTGCGTTCATGGAACCAGGATGCATTTGAAAAAGCCTATAACTCTTAAGCCACCCGGACTAAATAGACCACACAATTCCACCACAATGCGCCAATATACTCCAGTTATAAAAGATCAGGAGTCACCATGCAAACTATTTACCTAATCGATCACAAAGGAAAGTTTAGAGGTTCCTTCCCCAGTATACGTGATGCAAAGAACTATGCCCATCACGAACATATCAACAATTACTATTTAAAACGTGTACAGCGTAAAGGTGCCTGAGACACAATCATACACCAAAGAAGTGCATCAAGATAATACTGATAAAATATATCCAATTAAACGCTAGGATGGAAAATGGGATATTATTTAACAATCGATGCCGGTACCGGAAGCGGACGCGCTATCATATTTGATTCACAGGGAAATCAAATAGGTATTTCACAACAAGAGTGGTCGCACCTTCCTGAAGAAGGCGTAGCTAACTCGATGGGCTTCGACACTGATACAAACTGGGGTATTGTCTCCAAATGTATTCAAGGTGCCCTGAAGGATGCTCAGGTTTCAGCCAATGAGATCAAGGCTGTCACTGCAACAAGCATGCGTGAAGGCATCATCCTCTATGACAAAGACAATAAAGAACTCTTTGGCGTTGCCAATGTCGATGCCCGTGCTGATAAAGAGGTCGCCTATCTCAACAATACCTACCCCAGTCTCGAAAAAGACTTTTATGCCATTAGCGGTCAGACCTTTGCACTGGGTGCTCTTCCCCGTCTGCTTTGGGTCAAGAACAATAAACCTTCTATCTATGAAAAAACTTCCAATATTTCCATGATCAGCGACTGGGTCTTGGCCAGACTTTCCAATATCATCGCGACAGACCCTTCCAATGCCGGCACAACAGGTATCTTTTCACTCCAATCACGTCAATGGGATAAGACAATGGCACATAAAGTCGGTCTTAAAGATGATATCTTTCCTCCTGTGTACGAAACAGGAGTGCAGATAGGTGAAGTCACCTCCAAAGCAGCTGAAGAAACAGGACTTCAAGCAGGGACACCTGTCATCATGGGCGGTGGTGATGTGCAGCTTGGCTCTGCCGGACTGGGTGTTGTCGAGACCAATGAGGTCGCTATTCTTGGTGGGACTTTCTGGCAGCAACTGGTGAATATGGACCAACCATTGACCCATCCCAATATGGATATCCGTGTCAACCCCCATGTCATTGAGGGAATCTCACAGGCCGAAGGGATAAGTTTCTTTTCCGGTATGGTGATGCGCTGGTTTCGTGACAACTTCTGCCATGAGGAAGTGACCCAGGCCCGCCAGGCTGACATCGATCCCTATGCCCTTCTTGAGGCACAAGCGTCACAAGTGCCAGCAGGATCACACGGAATCCTGCCTATATTTTCCGATGTGATGAAGTACGGAAAATGGTATCATGCCGCCCCCTCTTTTTTAAACCTCAACATCAACTATAGTGACACTAAAGCAGCTATGTTCCGCTCTTTGGAAGAGAATGCCGCCATCGTCTCGATGCTCAACCTGGAATCTATCTTTGAGTTTACCGGAGTACAAACAGAGAGCATCACCTTTGCCGGAGGGGCTTCAAAAGGGGCTTTATGGTCACAAATACTTTCCGATGTCACCCAAAAAGAGATACGCATTCCTAAAGTCAATGAAGCAACGGCCTTGGGCGGGGCATTTGCCTGTGGTGTCGCAGTAGGTGAATATGACTCTATTGCCCAGGCATCCAAGGCATTTATCCAATGGGAGAAGAGCTATACGCCAAATGCAGACAATGCTTCACTCTATGAAGATATAGCTTCCAAATGGAAAGAGGCTTATTCCTCTTCGCTGCAACTGGTGGACAAAGGAGTCACCACGTCAATGTGGAAAGCACCGGGACTCTAAGTCCCTCTGCTATAGTGATATCTTTTCGTTTAGAAGCTTTCTGTCACGTTCAATGATGATATCTTCCTGGACTATCTTATGAAACTTCACATACAGCCTGTACTCGATGATGATCGCAAACAGGCCCAATAGTGCCAGGAACACAAGTGTATTCTGCAAGCTTACTTCCACAGCATCCAGAACCATCGCTGTGATCGCCCCGGTAATAATTGCGGACGAGACGATAAACGACCTCAACATCAGATACTCCTTTAGTTCTATCTCATCCTTCATAAAATCGATCGTATGGATACGTGATATCTCAAAGGTAATGGCCTGCAGAGTAAAGATACTCAAAATCGCATAGGTAAAGATCACGATATTATAATGTGCAAGCAGGTAACTCAGTATCTGTATGAGATCAAGAATAATGACAAAAAGATAGATGTTGTATATCCTGACCTTTTTAAACAGTGGCTGTACAAAACCGTCCGATGCTCCAAGAAGCATGTACATACTGATCGCAAAGACAGGGAGGTGCGTACCTTCGAGTTTTGTCACAAAGGGCATGATGACCCAGTCGATATAGGTCGTCAAAAAAAGCACCCAAACCTGTAAACGTAACAGTCTACTTTTGCCCAGCTCTTTGAAAAGTTTAAGATAATGACGTTTTGGCATACGGCTTCTCCATTAGATAGGCATCACAGCCATCTTTATAAAAACTGTGTAATGTTTTGTGTATTTGGAATCCCTCTTTTTCATACAAGGAAATCGCCTTTTCATTGTCACATCGCACTTCAAGCTGTAGATGTTCAAATCCCTGCTCTAATAATCTCTCATTCATCACGTTCAAAAGAGCCTGTGCCACTCCTTTTCCCTGATAAGCAGTCAAAACTCCTATCGAATAAAGTTTCGCTTTGCGCCGGCGTATCAGGACAAGCAGATATCCTGCAAGGGTCTGCTCCTGTGTCTGGGCTACCAGCAGCAGGTTATGACGGATATGATAATAAAAGGCACGAGCTGAGAGCGGATAGTTTTCACCGTCAAACAGGCTCTCTTCCAGAGTAAGCAAGGCTTTGACATCCCCGCTTAAAGCATCCCTTATCATCATTTTTGATAGATGGTATATTTTGGCACAAGCTTGTAAGGACGATAGGACATCTTGACCTTTTTCAGGTTCTCAAAACCCATATCATCACCGACATTGATATAGGTGACATTGTAATGCTCTTTCAATACTCTGGAAAACTCCCTGAATATATACTGTGCACATCCAAAGACTTCAAAATCGGTCTTTTCTATGATGACTGTTGCCGTGTCATCATTGATACGTTCACCTACAGTAAACCCTTTCAGCTCATCATCGATATAGATGACAATACCGATAAGCTCGAGTTCCTCATAGTTGTTTAACATACGCTTGATAGCATGTCTCTCCTGATGAATTCCCTCAAGAAAATGTTCAGCCTCTTCTTTTGGCATATATTTTACTCGGTCGCTTACCCATTTGTTAAACAGGTTCATAACTTCATCATGGTGTTTATTTACATCAAGTACTTCGATACGATGCTCCGGATAGGACTTGATAAACTTGTTGATCTCCGTACGCTTTGTATGGTAACTGTTACCGCGCAGTTCGATGAGTGCATCCGCAGCATAAACATAATCGACAAGCTTCTTCTCGACGAGATAATGCTCCAACATCTGAAACATCGTCTCCGCCTCATCAATCGTCTGTACAAACTCCTCTATCATCGAACCCTGGACATAGTCGATGCGAGCGTAGTAGCGTGAACTGTTGTTTGCATTCATCAATTCAAAACAGCTTCTGATGGCTTTAGTAATGTGCTTCTTCTTTCCAAGCGGAGGCAGAAGCATCGTCAATTCACCTCCCGTCATGACAAAAAGACAGAAGCATTTGTCGATAATCGCATAAAAACCACTGCTGCTTGCCAGCCAGATATAGTTGGAAGCAAAGGTATAATCGCTAAGATCGACATTAAGTTTCTCAAGGTAGGACTCGATCAGTGGACGAGTGCTTATATCGAAAGGTAGTAAGGTGCGTTTGTTGACGCTTAAGTTTGCCATAGGGCCTTCTCTGTATTAAATTTGCGCGGAATATTACATCTTTTTTTTCTGTTTGCATCAAGAATATTTCAATATCCTCAAATAGGCAGTTTCAAAGCCTTATTTGACAATTTTTAAACAATCACACAGAGCTGTTATTTTCAAAATTTATCTATTTGTTTTATTAATACCTTTTTAATGTTCCTATCAACTGTTGTATATACCCGGCATTATCATCATTTCAATAATAGAAGCAGTTTAGATATAATCATAAAAAATTACAAAGAGAAAAGATGACAATAACAAAACGAGTGACTTTTATCGCAAAACCAGACGGCATCGAAAAGATGAAAGAGCTTCTAAGTGCTATGGTAAAACCGTCAAAAGCAGAAGATGGCTGCCTCTTTTACGAGATCGTCCAATACAAAGATAAGCCGGAGAAATTCATGGCGGTCGAGACGTGGAGAGACGAAGCGGCACTGGACGGGCATAAGGCATCGGCACATTATGCAATCTATAAATCTTCTTATGAACCTTACTGCCAGGACAAATATACGGATGAGTTAGAGGTTTTAGGCTAAAAGACATCTTCTTTTAGCCTATCCATGCCTAAGCAGAATCTATAATAGTGAAAAGGGCATCGATGAAAAATATATTCTTCTTATGGATATCAGGAGTAATATTACTGTCATTTCCCTTCACTCTATATGCGCTTGACAATGGAGCCAGCTGGTTTGGTTTCAGCTATACATTAAACACTTCAGGTGCCCGTACTATTGGGATGGGAGGTACAGCCGTAGCATCGGTCAATGATGCCAGTGCTGTACTTACCAATCCAGCTGCATTGGTACGTCTTCAAAAAACAGAGTTCCGTTTCGATAGTAATTTTCGACATAATGAAGCAAGTAATCAACCGGGTGCAGATAACTTAGGTACTGGAAAGTCGATTCGCATGGGACTTCAGGTTCATGAGACGAATCAAATAGACCCTGCATTGATGGCACTGGCCACTCCACTTAAAGATGGAAAAACTATAGTCGCTCTGTTCTACCATGAGTTTTTACCATATGATCGTGCTGTCACAGTTACAGACCCTATCAGTGGAGGTATTGCCGAGAAACATAATGTGATGTTTGACCTGGATGAGTTCGGGCTATCCATTGCACATAACTTCTTCGATGGTCAACTGGCCCTCGGTCTATCAGCAAGCTTGGTGACTCCCAATATGTATATTACAACACAGCGTGACCCAAGCCCCCAGCCAGGTAGTTTTGATGGGGTTGATTTTAGCAGCTATGGGAGTAAAAGCGAACAAGAGCCTGTCTGGCGATTTGGGCTGCTTTATCAACCCAATGAAACTATATCCTTAGGAATCAACTACACACTGACCCAGGACCCTCAATACGCTTTAGTCACAGCCAACACACCTGAGACAGTTAACGGTGCCCCGGCAAACGGCTGTGTCAATGACATCGCAGGAAACTGGATCTGTGACAGTTCGCTTCCAATGCCTAATATCTTTTCCGTAGGTCTGGCCTACATGCCAAATCAAGTCTGGAACTTCGCCATCGAAGCAGTTCATATCGACTACAGTCGAGCCACTATGGAGTTTACAGCTCCATATGCTTATCCTGATGGTGATATCACAGTGATTCAGACCAAAAACGATTTTGAGGCAAACGATGTAGTTGAACTACACCTGGGAGTGGAATATAATACAGGATTCAATCAATATCCCTTGGCACTTCGTGCCGGATATTATTTCGATCCGGCTCACGATATTAAATACACTGGTGCAGACTCCACTTCTAAAGTCATTTATACAGGAGGAGAGGATGTCAATCATTTCACCGCAGGTGCAGAAATGATGTTCATGCAAGCACTAAAACTTGGTACGGCGGTTGATGCTGGTGACAACGATGATTTTCGTATCGCGCTTTCATTGGCGTACCAATACTAATGTAAAAAAACTTGTATTCAGGCTATTTCAGACGGGATTTAACAATATCTTTTAATACTCTTAATATGACTTTTGCAAAATATCGTATTACATCGATAATAGTAATGTGTGCATACACGATGAACATACGTTTTTTACCTTCTTTATACTTCAGATAATGATCACCGAATTCGTTAACAATTTCTTCTTTATAATAGGGGATTCCGGACTTCTCATAACAAATATAAGGCCATTCTGATTCTTTATCCTCAACAACACATGCTTCCTTTGATAAAGGTAGATTGGGTGGAAAATCAATCTTGTTATAAGCTTTGACATACCGCCATGTTGTTTCATCCGGAAATTCAATCGATTTTTTTTCTTGATCATACAAATAAGGATTAGGATAGATATGTGTAGAGTTCTTACTAAAAAGCCCGATAATCCTTAAATTTGGCGTAGTGAAAATCATGTCTATACTTAATGATCTTTGACATATTAGATTATCCCTGTAGGCATAGGCAAAAAGTATCTGGCTCATACGCCCGAGAAGACCTATTGATTGATATTCTGGTGTTACGCCATCAGTCTTAAAGTTATAGAAAATTCTGTCTTCAAGTTTTATCTTATGTACAGTTGCAATACCGATAAGAGAATTCTTTTTACGAACAAGTAAAATCCACTTGGAGTCTAATAGAGAATGCTCTAAAAATTCATCCCCCAAGTCTTTCCAATTGTTGACAAAAAATTCTTTGACTTCTTTTTTGATCAGAGTTCTCATTGTGTTCTGTGCTCCTGCCAAATCACTTATGACCTCAATATCAAAATAATAATGCTTTCTGTCCTTATAAATATGAAACTTTCTTTTTCGACTCTGACTATTCAAACTAAACGACCGTAACTGGTTTCACTGTTTACGCAACTTAGCTTGTTCTAATTCCCAATATTCCATATCAAAGATATCTGAAGGCTTGAGGCTTTTCCATCCGCCTAGATGTTGTGCCAATGTCATCGCATGGATAGTATGTGAGACGATATCAAAGATGATTCCCGCTTCTTTTTCATCTTTCCCAAAGGTCACAAACCCGACCCCTTTGATGATGGCATAACGCGGTGCCAGGTCAAGCATGATTTCACCTTTGGCATGGGCCTTGAAATAGGCTTTGTAGCGTGATGTAAAGGCATCCAGTGACTCTTTGATATTGTCACAGATGATAGCTGGAAACGGTTTGGTACGGATGACATGTTCCGGTGTCAACGGACCATTTTTAAAGATATCTTCCAGGTTGTCAAACTCTGAAAAGTTCGCCGCTTCAATACTAGCGCCAAACTTCATTACAATTTCGCATCCACGGAGTCTTTCTACCTCTTCCTTCAACTCGTCCTTGAACGAGTCATCCAGCTTGCAGAAGCTCTTTGAGAAACTTAACGCTTTTGGTCCGGCCTGCTCTTTAAGGTATTCTTCCGCCTTGGAAACGATGGCTATCATCTTTTCGTAAGCCAATTTTGCATCCTCATCAAAAGTAAAGACCCCATGGTTTAAAAGGATAATCCCATCTAGGCTTGACCAGTCGATATCCTTGGTCTGCTCATAGACTGTCTTCGCCAAAACAAAGCCCGGCATAACATAATCAATAATAAGCATGTTCGGACCATACAGATTTTGTAAACGTCTTTTACCTTCAGGGGTATTGGAGATTGTCACAACAGCATCAGCATGCGTATGGTCAACATATTTAAAAGGAATGATAGCGTGCAAGATCGCTTCGATAGAAGGGTTAGGTGAGCTTTTATCTAAAAGTGCTTCACGCTGCTGTACAACCATATCTGTATCACTTAGATTATCGAGTTTTGCCATTGCCTTGAGTACTTCCAGGTCAACCGCAGGAAACCCCGGCTCTTCAATGGTATCAAGATTCCATCCGCTCCCTTTGACATACAAATACTTATCACTCTTTACCGACGTATTTCCCCCGCCATGCAGGACCAGATCCATATCTTTCCCTAAAAGCTGAGAGGTATAGACTCGCATAGCCAAGTCTGTCGTATATTTTTTTGCCTGTATATCATCAAAGGTGGATTTCATTGCTTGATTCCTCGTTTTATTTGAAGAATGGTAGCATATTTTCAACTCCTTATCCTTCTCTATAAAGCTTTCTTGTTAAATTCTAAATAGATCCAAAGACATCTCTTATCAGTTTGGATTTTTGGACCAAAGGATTGTCTCTAATCTTCTTTTCCTCTTCGGATATCTTGATGAAAAGCCCATCAATTGCCTTTTTCGTCACGTATTGATCCAACTCTTTCGGTGGGACATAGGCATCAAGCCCAAACGACTTACCCACATTTAAGAGATTGTCACGATAAGGAATTGAACTTTCATTTTCTTGATAGCTATTTCTGACTTGCTTATAGTAATAACTGACCTTATTTTTGTCCATCATCTTCGTCACTATCGGTTTGATAAGATGCTCAAGCTTTTGATACGAACTCTTTCTAAAGTATTCTGTTAAAGCATTATCTTCTGCTTGAAGAATTGACTGCGCATCTGAAATACTCATACTCTTAATAGCACTAAAAAATATCTCTACTGTCTTCGGTGCAGCTTCAGTTGCTGAATCATTCATCGATAAAACAAGTTCATCCACTATTTCATCACCGCCAGACTGACGTATCAGAGGTTCCAGCTTCGCAAGACCTTCAGGTAAAGGTATTTTGACTTTTTCATCATCAAAATATCCATTTTTCTCTCCTAGTCTCTTCACAGCGTAGCTTACACCCTGTTCCAGTGCAGCTCTTAATGCGTCATGCTCTATTGACTCAGTGGACCCAGTCTCACTTTCTGTGCTCTTTTCCACAAAACCATTCAACATATCTTGCCATCCTGCATACATATTAATACTTATCAACAGACAGAAGAATAATGGATTAAGGCTCAAGCTCTTTTTCATTTTTGTTCCTCCAGTGTATTGTATTCTCTGTCGCCGGCATCCCCTAAGCCGGGGATGATAAACTTGTTATCATTGAGCTTCTCGTCTATCTGCGAGATAAAGACATTGACTTCCGGATGACTACTCTGAACCTTTTGCAGCCCTTCAGGTGCCCCGATAATATTCAGACTCAAAATCTCCTTCGCATCATGTCTTTTTACTACATCGATGGCATCACAAAGTGATCCGCCCGTTGCCAACATCACATCAACGATCAGGACTGTCTTGCCCTGGCAATCGGGAAGCCTGTCATAATAGAGCTTGCTCTCATGGGTTACTTCATCACGCTTCATGGCCAGAAAACCGCCCGTAATGCCCGGAAGCGTCTCCATGACGGACTCAAGCATCGGCATACCGGCTCTTAGTACAGTGACCACCACAAAAGAGGATTCATCAAGTACTTCATGCATCTCTTCACCTCGCCATGTCTGTACCCGTTTGGAGAGAAAGACAGAGTGCTGCAGAGCTTCATACAACAGTACTTTCGTAATTTCTTTTACAATATGGCGGAAACGCAGCGCATCCGTGTTCGAATCACGCAGTGAAGATATCAATGTCTTGACAACCGGGTTTGAAAGCTCTCTGATCATGATAGATTCTCCGATTAATAGTTAAGCAGAAGCATTCTATCATTTTAAACTAAGTACTGTACAATGTCATTCATGGAAAATATAATACTTATGGGTTTTGCCCTATTCTTTTTGATACTGATGTCAATGCATATCTATTTCACTAACGCCTTCTTCTCCCAACTGAAAAAAGAACATGATGATGTGTGGAACACCTTGGGACAACCAAGATGGAAGATCCATTTTGGAGATGACAGTTTTAAAAATGCAATGAAATATATTCGTCAGAAAAAGTTCACAGATCTTAATGATGCGGTCTTGGAAGACTACTACGAAAGAATCAAACGTGTGGAGTATGCTTCTCTTGCGCTTGCCCTGGTCATCATCTCGGCAACAATAGTCGATGTATTAAAAGGGTAATCTATGGAAAGTATGGGAAATGAAAGTTATAATATCGTCGTTTTGCTTATCATGGCCGCGATTACATTCTTCATCTTGAAGATGCCAAAGAAGAAATAAAACATTCCCCTCTAACTGATCGAGCCGGCTATTTCTTCTTAGCAGCTGCTTTTTTCATCGTCTTCTTTGCAAGCTTCTTTGCTTTAGACTTTTTACTCAACTTTTTCTTGATAATCTTTGCAATTGCTTTTTTAATCGCTTTTTTATCCGTACTCTTTTTTGCTGTCTTTTTGACAAGTTTTTTAACCGCTTTCTTTTTGAGTGCTTTTGCCATCTCTTTTCCTTTTTTTATTGTCTTAATCATTCTATTGTAAAACGTCTTAATGTAACAACAAGCAAAATGAAAAGATTGTCTTCACTAGAAAAGAACCGGTTCTAAATCTTCATCTTCAGGATTGAACTCTTCAAAATCTTCGATCATTCGATCAAACATCTTCTTTGTCTTTTCTGCTTTGGCTGTAAATTCCTCGAAGATATATTTCGACGACGGGAAGGCTTCACCAAGCTCTTCATAAATAGCCAAACGCCCGTTGATATGTTTGTTAAACTCACCAAATGCTTTGCGCAGGAAATCTTTTGTCGTCGTATGACGCATCAGTGCTTTGATCATACGCTTACGCTCTTTGATCGGCAAAGACTCATCGATTGCCTCAGCCACACGTTTGATATCAAGACGCGAAAGGTAGACGCCCGAGTGGGCTGGTCCCAACAGTTTGTCAGTCAACTCATCGACAAAGGCCGGAGTCTCTTCATTATCATCCTCTTCTGCATCGATCTGCTTCTGTTCTTCAGTAATACATCGCTCTGATACAAACTTGTCAAACTCTGCTTTTAAATCATCCAGGTTATTAAAATCTTGCATTATCTATTTTCCTTTTATCCAGATATTGTAGTTCACTTGAGCCAATACTTTGGAGTACTGCTCATTATTGATAAAGTCAGCACCATATACCGCTGCATAATCCGCCAGATTGCTTTCGCTTTTCAGGTCTATCAATACGGTTTCTTTATTGATCTTGCTCAACTTTGGCGAAATCGGTGTCGCATTGATAAAGGCGTCAAAAGCGGAGAGGTCGATCTCTTCGTTGTCTGCTGCCCTATCAATATCAACACTGATGCCTTCAAGCTCTCTCTCATGCTCTTGCATGAGACGCATGCACGACTCGACTCTATCATTGAGCAAGACAAGCTCCTTGACATCCGATTCTTGAATATGCATCAGTATGGACCTGGCCAGTTTACCTGAACCAAGCAGTGCGACTTTTGCAACGCCTTTTTCTTTTAATACGCTGCATACCGCTCTTCCACTTGCGACTTCACCATAAAGCTCTTTCTCTTTGACAATGATCGTATCGCAAAAACCACAGGCTTTTACTTCATCACTTTGATGATTAAGCTGTTCGACAACACCATCGACATATTCGCTGCCAAGAGCGACACCGTTAAGTTTAGCCTCTCTTAGACCTGCTACAGTAAAGTAGATGTCATCAGGACGGATGTTCATCGGTATACACATCGCATTATCGCCATGTTCTTTAAAAATACGGTTTATCGACACAGAAAACCTGTTCTGTTGTGCATATTCAGCCAAAAAACCAAATAAAAGCGACTGCGTATCGATCTCATTGGCATCATTCATCGGCGCACTTAAATTCTCAGCCACTACTGTATCCCCCATAACTCTTTTGCTTCTTCTTCTTCGATCTTACAACGCGGGCAGATAACCTCACCGCCCCTGTAGGTAAAATAAGTATCACACTCATGACATCGTCGGATTGTGAAGGTCACCAGTCGCTTGACTTCCGGCTCAAAGAACTGTTTAAGATCAAAGGTGTCTCCCAAGGTCAACGAATCCGGTTCACATACGTCATGACAAAGGTGGCACTTCACACATAAGAAAGGATCAAAATCGATCTTTGAGTTTTTCATGTCCGAGCTCAAAGCTGCCGTCGGACAGATACGATAACACATCTGACAAGCTGTACAGGTCTCTTCATCCAGTTTCTTCATACTGGTGAATGAGAGTTCATGCGCATCGATGACATGATACTGTGATGGCTTGGGTGCCCGTTTCAAAGCTGTAAAAAAAATCTTTCGCTTATCCGGCACCCCCTTCTCTTTTAAACGCGCGATATCTTCAGTAAAGACCTCATGACGCAGTTCTTCATCCGATTCAACTTCAACACGACGTTCAAAATCAGCCTTCGCCTTCGCAGCGTTTTGAATTGTCAGGTTTCTAAAGAACCCGCGTCTATCATCATTTTCAACAAGATCTTCCGGTTCATAAGCGACATCCTCCATCTTGATAGACTTTGGTGATTCGATCGCTTCGAGAACAAAGTTCGCCTCTTCTATGTTCGATTCAAACTTTTCTCTTAGCCCATCTGCAAGATCACAACCCTCACAATGCCCTGTATCACAGATGAGATCCTCTTTTAGCAAAGCAAAAGAAGTCAAATGGTCTACGGAAAGGGCAGCTATACACGGGACGTTTTTCTTGCATGAAAGCAGTGTCTCTTCCGATTGAACAAACTCAAAAAAGAAATTCGTCGGATTGAAATTATCAAGAGCGAATGCTTCTGTCGGACATGCCGCCACACAACCGCCGCAGCCAACACACTGTGACATATTAAATGCAGGCAGATGATTATCCACAGAGATAATATCTACAGGACAAACATCAACACAATGTGTACATTCGGAAAATTTCGCCAGTGCACGTACACACTTGGTCGGATCTAAAGTTAAACCAGCCATAAAATCCCTGCTATGCCACCGCTTCTGTGCTTAGATACTCGTTATCTGCAAGAATAAACTCAAGGCACATCTCGGCAGCGTCATAATAGATCGGAGTACGTGATTCATATTTGACATTGATCAGGTACATCGGTGCCCATTTCAAAAGATGCTTGTTCAAGAATGTCTTTTGTGCAAACTGAAGATGCTTCACCGCTTCTTTATCGCCGGCAGTTGCCGCTGCAATCTCGGCTTCAATGAGATAATGCATAAACTCCAATTCAACACCGATATGATCAGCTGATACGGCACGTGCTTTTTCAAAGTCAACGATATAATCATACTCGTGATACATATCTGTCACGGGATTAGCCCCACCTGTTTCAATCATCTGGTCTTCGCGTGTATAAAAAGTCTCATAAGGTACCAGGTGAAGTAGAGAGATATTTGCAAAATCAACATTAAGATGCTGTTCAAGGAGGGTCTTGTTGTCTGCAGACTCTAAAATCTTCCACTCTTTAAGACTCGGAAAAAAGTCACGAACCTCTTTGTCTTTCAGGATCAGGTCTAACATCTCATTGTCAAGTTCCTGAAGTAAGACACGTGATAAAAGAGCATAAATATTACTGCGCGCTTGTGTTTGTTCCATAAAATATCTTCCTATTGATAATCAAAAAAATTATCCCAATTTATTATCTGCGATTATAGTAAAAATAGCTTAATATGGAGTTAGTTGAATGGTGTAGCAAGAGGCTTAAGAGAAGAAAAATATCTTCTCTTGAGGTAAATAATCCCGAAGGATTATTTGATTTTAACAGCGTAGGCTTTCTCAGAAAGAGGAACCCATGGACGTTTAATCCATTGTGGACGACGCCATTTGTTTGCTGTGTTAAGAGGACGAGTAAGCTGATCTCTCCACGCTTGGTAAACTTTTTGATTATTCTCGTAGTTAACAGAGATATCACCAATTTTGTCACCCGGTTCTGCTTTAGAAAGGATAACTTTTTGGTGCCAACAGTGCATACCAGAAATTGGATCCGGGTGTGGTGCAGCCACAGCATTTTGCCATGAACCAGAAAGACCATCCCACCAGATGTTGTCTGAGTCTTTGTTATAATCAGCAAAACGCTCAGATTTGAATGGAACGATACCTTGAGTATACGTCATCTTACCCTCTTTACCGTCCATCTGAAGTTCAGCAGTCGGTACACCGAAGCTGTTGATACCTGCAGAACCGCTGTAATCTT
>JBFFSC010000022.1:0-19001 GCA_041572615.1 Sulfurimonadaceae bacterium | reverse complement strand
TTAATTTGTTGTACGTAGGTAGCTATTCTGATACAAATAGAGTTCTAACTTTTGAAGTGTATCACTTTTTTCTTCTTCTGTGATAAAAGTTGAACGCGCCAATGTGTTTTTTAGCTGGATTAAAATTTGTGTCTCATCATATCCGAGACTCGCTACGACATTTAAAAGGCTGCTTGCCTCATTGATATTCTCTATCGTGTAGCCATCTTTGGTGATGATCACGCTGCACTCACTGGGGTGTGAGAAGAGATTGTGGTTCATCCCCAGGGTCTCCTGGTAGGCACCGATGTTGAAAAAGCCCAAAAAGTAGTCCTCTTCATCCAGGTCGACATCATGAAGATACAGTGGTGAAGCTGCATCAAAACCGATCTCGCCGTCACTGTCACAGGTGATATCCCACAGGTTGGCTGAACGCAGGGCAGGTTCATCCAGCTTATGCAGGGGCATGATCGGAAACTTTTGTCCAAGGCCCCAATAATCGGGAAGGCTTTGAAAGATAGAAGCATTGATAAGATAATGTTCCTGAAGACGTGCCTGCAGCTTCTGCAACTCGGTTCTAGGGTAGTCACTGCATAGACGAAGTGCTTTTTTGATGATGACATGTACGAGGATCTCAGCATTTGAACGGTCTTGAAGATCAATATATCCCAGGTCAAAAAGGGTGAAAAGAGACTCCATATGATCAAGGGCGTCATGCAAAAACTCAACAGAGTTATCGGCATTAAGAAGATTGTTCAACTCCAGAAGTTCTTCTACCAAAGGCGGGTTGCTCTCTTTGATACGAAGTGAGCGCTCCTGATGGTCTTGTGAGAAAAGTTCAAGTACCGGTGTGCTCAAGACAGCATGTGATGCGACAATATATCGCCCTGATTCTGTGAAGATATCGGGATGCTTGACCCCTTTCTTGTCCATGATCCCACCAATGAGGAAGATAACGTCGTTTGAGAACTCCTGAATCGTGTACGTACGTAGACGGTCTTTTTCATGTTGGGCATATTCGATCGCCAAACCGCCGCCGATGTTGATGGCTCTGAGGTTCTCGGCCCCCATCTTTTTAATTTCAGCATAGATGTTTCCCGCTTCTCTGAGTGCTCGTTTCAAGGGAGGGATATCCTCCATCTGAGAGCCGATGTGAAAATGTACCATATGGAAATATTGCAGCAGGTCGTTCTCTCTTAAGAGGCTGATCGCTTCAAGAAGTTCCGTCGCGCTGAGACCGAATTTCGCATCATTACCACCGCTTTTGGCCCAGACACCGCTTCCCGTGCTGTGTAGACGAAGTCGAATACCAATAGAAGGTACCTTCAGATTACACGATTTTGAGACTTCTATGATCGATTCAAGCTCGGCGATGCCTTCGATTGTCATTGTGATGTCATGTCCCATCTGTGCGGCCATAAAGCCCAGTGTGATCATCTCAGTATCTTTGAATCCGTTAACAGTGATAGGTGCACCATCTGGTGTTTGTGACATAGCCAGGATCAATTCAGCCTTGCTTCCTGCCTCCAAACCGTAATTGTGCTTGATACCGTGAGAGGTTATCGTATTGACGACCTGTGGGTACTGGTTAACCTTCAGCGGAAAGACAGCCTTGAACTTGCCCTTGTAGTTACTCTGTTCAATAGAACTCTCGAAAGTCGAGTAGAGAGTATTTACCTGTTTTTCAATCAGATGTGGAAAGCGAATGATCAGAGGCCCACGAAGACCTGAAGAACGGATCTCTTTTGTAATCTCAAACAAAGAGGGTTTGCTAAGGTGATTTAGCTTGACCTCACCATTTTGGATGATAAAATTGTCATCACCCCAAATATCTATACCGTAATTATTCATTGTTCAATCTCTATACATGTAGTTTTTGGTGGAAGTATTTATCGATATCGAAGTATATCTCACCATTGGCATTTTTGTATGACAGTTTGTCTTTGTCCAGCATACTTACGCGAGTCAGGCCCATAACACAGAGCATGGTCTTAATGCCTTTGACCATATTCTTATGATAATTTGCAATTTCATTGGATTTACGTACAACGAGATAAGAGGCTCTGCGTTTGGCATCCTGAGTAGCCAGGCCAACCGGACAGATATGTCCACCGGCACCGTTACACACGCGTGCACGGATACAGCCCCCACTCATCATGAAACCACGTGCAATCGCGACCGCATCAGCCCCTACGCACAGGCTTATGACAGCATCATCGGGTGTCAATATCTTACCGCTGGAGATAAGACGGATACTTTCACGTACACCATGTTTTCTCAAGATGGTGTCGACGATGTAAAGGGCATTATTCGTGGTCAATCCTATGGTCTCCATCAGTTCAAGCGGTGCCGTGGCAGAACCGCCTTCACCACTGTCAATGGCAATATAATCGGGAATAGCCTTATTCTCCTGTTTACGCTCTGCAATGAGCTTGGCCATCTCTTCGACATGCGCTGCATCGGAGACAACGATCTTCATACCCACAGGTTTTCCTGAAATCTTCTGACATTGTCCAATAAAGTCAAAAAGCTCTTCTTGCGTGTTTGCATAGGGAAAACGGTTAGGAGAGATAAGGTCTTTTCCCTCTTCGACACCGCGATAATATGCGATATCGGCAGAGACCTTTGAGCCCATGATTTTACCGCCGGTCTGTTTGGCTCCCTGCGCTATCTTGATCTCTGTCATTTTGCAAAAACGCATCACCTTGGCATAGCGTTCAGGATCAAACTTGCATTCGTTGTCACGTACACCATAGAGACCGGAGCCGATCTGCAATACAAGGTCAGGCATGTCTGAAGGGATCTCTTTGGGAAAGTCCTCAAGAGGTGCATCCCATTTGGGACGAAAGAGTACATGCGAGTCAGGGTCATAGATGTACGTATTATCTGTTTTTTTATGCAAGAGAATCTTACGATAGGCTTTGATCGCAAGGGCGCGGTTAAAGAAAAAGCTGACAAGCATAAAGACAAGCTCTGCGAATTTTGTACTTTTTACTATCTCCAGGTAGGGCGCATTGTCAGGATCCGGGGCATGTGTAACAAAGTAGTTGGATGTCAAGCCTCCTTCACCGGTATTCAAAGGAAAGCCTGCTTTTGATGCGGCGATCACAAAGGCGCGCGTGCCTTCGGGAGAGAGAGCCCCGTCACTCATGGCGGAACGGAAGATGACAGACTTGGCGACAAAAGGTTTGGCTTTGTCCTCGCCAAAGGTCAAGGAGAAATCATCTGAGACCTCATGATCGTTCAGTACGGTATTGGAGTGCTTGACAATAAAACGTGAACCGTGAAAAGGCTGAGAGACCGAGTAGGAAAGAAAGTTCGGGACATCCTTGGCTGCCTTGTATACCCAATCGATCTTGTCGCGGGACTCATAAAAGGTCTCGGTACCGAAATATTGACGCATCGGATCACGCAGCATCTCAAAAAGGTAACGCATCCTGCCGATCACAGGATAGTTGATCAAGAGCTGATGACGGCGTTGTATGAATCGATCATAGATGTAAAGGTTGACAAGCAGAAACAGACCCAAAAAGAGTCCATATTCCAGGTAAAGAAAAAAATAATGCTCGATGGTTTCAAACATACAATACCCCTTGTCCGTCAGGTAAATAAAATAGAGGGTCTAAAATTCTTCTTGCGGGATTTCGGATTCCGTTTTGTTCTCCAAATCCTTCACCCACACAGTACCATTGTTAAGTTCGTTTTCACCGAGTATAACACAGTATCGTGCATTTGCTTTGTCAGCCGCTTTTAAATGGGCTTTCAAGTTGCGTGCCTTGTATCCAATTGTAACTTTGTCCGTCTGACGTTTTTTCATGCCCAGGTTATACACCTTGTTGACAGCAGGTTCATCCATCGCGCCAAAGTAGTAGCCTTCACGTGATGATTCAGGCATCTTGATAAGTTCCATCAGTCTTTCGATACCGATAGCAAAACCGACGGCAGGAGTAGGCCGTCCATCTAGAAACTCAACCAGTCTGTCATAACGTCCGCCACCGGCAATTGCAGACTGCGCGCCGATTTCGGTCGAGACGAACTCAAAAGCAGTCTTGGAGTAATAGTCCAGTCCACGGACCAGGTGGGTGTCTATCTCATAGTCCATCTCATGCTCATCCAGGAGGTCGGTAAGTCGTTTGAAGTCATCGCCACACCCCTGACAAAGGTTCTGCATCAGTTTTGGAGCATCCGCATAGATGACCTGGCAATGAGAGTTCTTACAGTCAAGCACACGGATAGGGTTGGTCGCTTTACGTCGTTGACAATCTTCGCAGATATGCTCTTCGTTTGAATCCAAGAACTCGATCAATGTCTCTCTGTATTGAGGCATACAGTTAACGTCACCCAGCGAGTTGAGCTTTAAGGTAAAGTTGATACCCAGGGCATTGAAGATATCACGTACCATCAGGATCAACGAGGCATCTTCAAGGACTGAACTCTCGCCAAAGCTTTCACAACCAAACTGATGGAACTGGCGTAAACGACCTTTTTGCGGACGTTCATAGCGGAACATAGTACCGTGATAGAAGAGACGTTGTGTTGTTTCCTGTCGGTCATATTTGTTTTGAACAAAGGCACGTACGACACCGGCAGTCCCCTCAGGGCGAAGGCAGACATCATTCTCACCTTTATCGATGAACTGGTACATCTCTTTACCGACGATATCACTGCTCTCTCCGACGGAGCGTTTAAACAGGGCTGTCTCTTCAAGTTGAGGGGTTTCGATAAAACGAAACCCATAGTTTTTAGCGATGCGGGTCGCCGTCTCGATAAAGTAGCTGAAGCGTTCAGAATCCTCGATCTCGAGTGTGTCATTCATTCCGCGAAGTGAACGGATCATATATTTCCTTTTATAAAGTTGTCAATCTGAGTATGAATCGCATCGATACTCTCTTCGGCATGGATAAGCAGTGTCTTGATATTTAGCGCTTCGGCGACAAACTCAAGCTGCTGCTGTACATCAAGCATATACTCAATGCCGCGTTGTTCGATCATGTCGTGACTCTTCTCACCCAAACGTTCTCTCAGGGTCTCTTCTTTTATCTTAAAGAGAATGATGGCATCAGGCATGATGTCTTGCATAGCAAAGCGGTTAAGTTTTTTCAGCCATTCAAAGTCGAATTTTTTAGAAGCGAGGGCATAGGCCATTCCGGAGATCAATGATCGGTCAGAGATGATGAGTCGGCCCAAGTTCGGTTTGATGACAGAGGAAGCATGGTTGCTTCGGTCCGCCAGGAAGAGCAAAAGCTCGGTAACAGGACAGAGACCGTCACTGTAGAGGACAAGCTCGCGTATCTTTGAGCCCAGCTCAGTCGCCCCTGGTTCTTTTGTGATGATCGCCTGCGGGTAAGCCTGCATCAACAGTTCGATCTGTGTACTCTTGCCACAGGTGTCAATACCTTCTACGACTATGTACATCAGCTCATCTCTTTGATCATACTTTCGACCTTGGTCGGCAGCAGGTGGGATGTCTTTCCGTTGAACTTGAGAAGGTTTCTTACGATGGATGAGCTGATAAAGGCATGCTTGAGGTTTGGCATCAGATAAACCGTTTCGATATTGGCATCAAGGGAGTTGTTGAGATAGCCCAGCTGAAGTTCATATTCGAAGTCACTGACCGCACGCAGACCGCGGATAAGAACCGTTGCATTGAGTTCAACGGCAAAATCTACCGTCAGGTTGTCAAACGAAAGCACTCTGACATTTTTTAGATGAGATGTGGCCGCTTTTGCCATGGCGACGCGCTGTTCGTGTGAAAACATGGGCTTTTTGTCACGTGAGTCAGCGATACCCACGATGACTTCATCAAAGAGGTTCAGTGCACGGGCTATGATATCATAGTGTCCGTTTGTAATAGGGTCAAAAGTCCCGGGGTATAGGGCAATCTTAGTCATCACTACTCCATCGTTTATATAAATTATGTTCAATTTCTAAGAGATCGAACCATTTTCCGATAAAAAAGTCTTCCATCTCATTCACACTCTGAACATCTGCATAATAAGCAGCCACAGGCGGTGCGATGATAACTCCCAGGCGAGAGAGTTTCAGCATGTTTTCCAGGGCAATAGCTGAAAAGGGCATCTCCCTAGGAGCCAGCAAAAGTTTCTTATTCTCTTTGATCATGACACTTGCCGAACGGGTGATCAGGTCATCCGCGATTCCACAGGCTATCTTAGCCAGGGTGTTCATACTGCACGGCGTGATCATCATCATATCTGCACCGTATGAACCTGAAGCGATAGAGGCACCGATATCACTGTTGTCATACTGTTTGATGTCGGTTTCTTTATCCAGTACGACTTTGGCGTGCTCGGATATGACAAGGTGCTTGTGCATGTCTTGAGGGATATGCTTTATGACGTTCAAGCCGATATGTGCACCGCTTGCACCGCTGATGGCAACAATGATCTTTTTAGATGCTGACATATCTTCTCTTTACGTTTATGTTGTGCTTATTACTCAATCTCGACCTGATTTCTTCCGATGACCTTTGCTTTCAGGCGGGTCTTGTCTTTTTTCTGAATTGAAACTATATCACCGATTCGCCCGTCTTGCAAGCTTGTCGCCTGGAATTCCAAGTGGACGTTTCCCCTGCTAAAATGCGCATAGACCGTTTTGTTTTTAAGCACGGACGGGAGCGGTTCGACATCATGTTCATACAGTGTCCTTCCCTTGGGAAGCCGTTTTTTAAGACGCAAAGTGACCTCGCCCAACTCTTTTAAGGGAACACCGGTAAATCGTTTAAAGGGCTCACGTGTATACTTCAAATCGATATAGCTTAGGATTTTACCGCGACTTAGGTTATGACTTGCTTTAAAGACCTTGACTGTGGCTTCGATGGTGTAGCGGATGAAGAGACGCACATCAAGTTCATCTGCGTTTAATTGAAGGCTTGAGTGTTTATATTTATGGGCATTCGTCTTAAAGGTCAAGGTGTATTTTTCAGGTAGCTGTGTAATAGGAGTATTAGAATGCAGGGCAATGCTTTTGATCTGTATATTGGGGTAGTAGGAAAGATAATAAGCCTTGATATCGTTTTTGATAGTCCTCAGATCGACTTCTGATGCCCGTTCAAAATGGACAATCCCCCGGCTTTGGTCGTTTAGCGTCAGATCATGTTCATCAAAGAGCTTTATCAAAGAGTCGGATGAAAAGGATTTCCTGTTTCTGTTTTCTGTGAAGGTGTAGATAGTGAAATCCTCTTTGATCTCAGGATAGATGACGGATGCATTGAGCTCAGAACTCGGCAGGGTGTAGTACGATTCCAAATCGGTCGAGAAAAGAGACAGGGTAAAAAAGAGTAAAAAAGATAGAAACTTCATAAAATATTAGATCACTGTACTTTCAAAAGATAGGGTATTTTAACATAATGTGATCTGCCTCATGAATCGTAACGTGCCTTATCCTGTGTTTTCTCCGTCTCCATTAGTGTAAAATTCTCAGCACCCGCGTCATTGGAGTTTTCTTCGTTAATACTGAAGTTGATTTCATGGTGTTGCGTCTTCGTCGTCTTGGGCTTTTTTATCTTTACAGCCTTCTGTGCAAGTTTGAAGAGCATGGCATCGTACCCAAGGACGATCGAGTAAGTCAAAGGGATGACGCCCAGGGCATATAAGATCAATCCGGTGAGAATGACAAGAAAACTGTTGTCAAAAAGGGTGTCAGCAAGAGCATAGGTAAGAGGGATACTGCCAAAGAGGGCAATAAAGCCGAAGATAAACTTTTGGGCCGTTAAAAACCAAAGGAGCGTTTTTCTCATGGCTAACTCTTTCTCTAAAGATTATATTGTTGTAGATAATAACATATAATCTCAAGATAAGCGAAGCGCATAGATTAGTCTCTCTTTGATTGCGATGATCTCTTTTTTTCTTTTTTGACAGACCTTTTCTTTTTATCATCATCGTCACGCTCATCTTTGGTATGTCCTGCCCGTTCTTGTTTCAATGAACGTTTTTCATATTTGTCTATCTTTCTGGCACGCTGCTGTTCATTTTTTGCCAATGTCATTCTTTTCTTTTTAGATGAAGGCGCAATATACATATTGACTACCTTGGTGTTCTGATGAAGATGCTTGTGTGTCAACTTTTTGTGCTGTACTTTTCTTACAACAGGTTGTTGGTGATGCTCAACATTTGCATGGGAAGTCATATGATTGTTGTATACATTGTTGTGCGAAACAGTCCGTGAATAAGAATAGGCAACCCTGTTATTTGGCATGAGCTTAACAGAACACCCACTAAAGGTAACTGTACTTAAGATGAGGATTACGATTAATGATGTCGTTTTCATTGTTAACTCCTTTGTAGATAAGTAAGGTTATTTATTAATTGTGGGCTAATCGTGCAAAGGTATATAGAGCTATAAGATGGAGTATATTCATGCTGAATGACACAGGTAAGGAGATGTTCCCCGTTTTTCTGTGTCAATGAAGATAAGAAGTAGATCGGAGGATATGCCTCAGTGTAATGAATATCTCTAAAACTTGATCGAAAGATAAAAACTTAGATCAAAGTTGTTGTCATCGGACAGATATTTGTTCTTATTGTAGATCGCATAGGGTGGTTTGGTCGTTGTTTCATATTCACTGTTTGGCAGCCACTCGTTATAGAGCCAATGCATGAATCTCAAAAAGTCACCGTCTGTCCCCTGCAGGTCAAACTTGGCATAGGTCCCATCGGAGATCTTGAACTTCGGAAGGCGTTCGTTCTCTAACATCGTGTTATGATCGACCTGTATGCATGCGACATATTGACACTCATCAAGGTGTGTAATGGTCGGATTGTCGTGAAATAGAGCAATATGTTTATATTCCTTTACGTCATTACTGTAGGCCCATGTCTGAATCTTTTGCCAGGTCTGTCTGATCTGGTCGTTGTATCCTCTGTGTCTAATATAGTAGGAGTCGATCTCGGGCATCTTCACAATAGTCGCTTCAAGATTATCAAATTTGGCATTGGACTCTTTGGTCTTTGGTGACTCTTCGATGATGGTTTTGGAATATGTTTTGTAACCACCTTTTCGCCATGCCGTAGGCGTCATCAAAAAACGTTCTTTGAAGACACGGATAAAGGATGTCTGTGAACTATACCCGCAGGATGATGCGATCTCTGTGATAGTGGAATATTTGTTTGTCAGCAGAAGTGTCGATGCTTTCTGAAGTCGTATCGATTTGATGCTCTCATAGATGTTCTTGCCGAATATTTCTTTAAATATCTTGTGCATATAAAACTTGCTGATATTGAAGCTCTGTGCCAGTTCATCCATGTTGATATCGGTCTCGATATTGGTATAGATATAATAGAGTATATCGTTGGAAATCTTGGTCTTTTTATTGAGTGTATTTCTTTTCATAAAGCTTATTATATCAAAAAAAGAGACTGTTAATCGCATAAAAAGAAAATAATAATAACAATAATAGATAATATAAGTGACAAAAGTAGTGAAGAACTATTTTTTTAAAGTGACTAAAATTTTGTAACTTAATTAATTGGAGCAAACCAATGAAGAAGATATCAAAAGTATTAATCGCCAATAGAGGTGAAATAGCCTTACGTATTATACGTGCGTGTAAAGAACTTGAGATTAAAAGTGTCGTCGTGTTCTCGGAAGCGGATGTTGATGGCGTTTGGGTTAGAAAAGCTGATGAGTGTTATCCGATTATGGGACATCCTGTCCAGGCATATCTCGACCAGGATGCCATTATCTCTCTTGCAAAAAAAGCAGAGTGTGACGCTATCCATCCTGGATACGGATTTTTATCTGAAAGTGCTGAATTTGCCGAAAAATGTGGACAAAATGACATTATATATATAGGTCCGAAGCCTCATCATATTGAACTCTTTGGTGATAAAATGGCTTCAAAAGTAGCTATGAGAGAGATCGGTGTACCTGTATTGGGCGGAACGGATGAACCGGTTACCAATAAGACTGAAGGTGAAAACGCTGCAAATGAGATAGGCTTTCCTGTCATCATCAAAGCTGCTTATGGCGGCGGCGGTCGAGGTATGAGAATTGTCAAGAAAGCCAAAGAGTTCTCCAAACTCTATGATGAAGCAACGACAGAGTCTATGAAATATTTTGGCAGAGATGAAGTTTTCATTGAAAAATATGTTGAGAATCCTAGACATATTGAGGTTCAGATCATCGCAGACAGCTATGGAAATGTCGTTCACCTGGCTGAAAGGGACTGTTCCATCCAAAGACGTCACCAGAAAGTCATCGAGATCGCCCCATCGCCACGACTTGATGCAGCGACACGAAAAGAGCTGTTTAGAGTCTCTACCAAGGCGATGTTCAGGCTAGGATATGAGAGTGTAGGAACTATTGAGTTCTTGCTTGATGAAGATGACAACATCTATTTTATCGAGATGAATACACGTGTGCAGGTCGAGCATCCGGTCACGGAGGTTATCTCCGGAGTAGATATCATCCAACGAATGATCGAGATCGCTGCAGGTGATAAACTTCATTTTGTGCAAGAAGAGATCAAGTTCCGTGGCTATGCCATTGAGTTCAGAATAAACTCTGAAGATCCACAGAACAACTTCATGCCGACAGCAGGAACAATCAAAAACTACCTAACACCAGGTGGACCAGGTGTACGTATCGACTCTTGTATGTATGAAGGGTATGAAACACCTACAAGTTATGACTCAATGCTTGGAAAGCTTATTGTATGGGCACTTGACTGGGAAGGTGCTGTAAAAAAAGCCAGACGTGCATTAGATGAGTACAATATTGAAGGGCTTAAAACAAATATCCCGCTTCATAGAGAAATAGTAAAAAACTCAGACTTTAAAGCAGGAAATTTCAATACAGGTTTCCTTGATTCGAAAATGGAAGCGTTCAGCCTTGATGCAAAGTCATCACTTGAGGATGAAGAGAAGAAGATCTCATTCATATCCAATATGATCAAAAAGATAAAAGAACACAAGCTTACAACAAGGAGTTAGTATGAGTGCGATCCCACCAAACGGTCCGATTAACAACAACTGTACAGCTAGAATCAAGCCGACTTTGCTTAGAGACGTAAAGACTGAAGCATTGCTTGTCTTTGCCCGGACAGCTTTAGAGAGGTACTTCAGAGAGCTCGATCAAGCCAATGTTGAAACTGCCTGTGAGACTGATACAGAGGCCGCTTATGTATACACGACCTTGAAAAAGCTCCTTGCACAAATGCAGGAGTGTGTTGTCAATGTGGATTATCTGATCAATCTGGTTCAAAGCGCCAAAAGATATCCCGCACTCAAAGTCCTGGTGAAACAGGAAGAACCTTTAATGGACTATTACGACATCATGGCACAGAAAGTAAGAAGTCATTTTGACAACGAACATGTATACCTACCGGTGTTCTTGGTTGTTAGCGTACTGGCCGAATGGGTCTTGGGTGAAGAGAAGTCAACACATATTTACCCGTTCTTGGATGAGGTGGACTTTCTGGAGCTTATTGGCAAGTTTGAAGACAAAAGAGAGCATTTCTATCAAGATGATACGTGTAAGATCAGTGAAATACATGAGCTATCATTCAAAGTTGTTGAAAAGTTGAAAAATTACAAGTACAAAGCCAATAAAAACAGGGTTTCAAAAAAGAGAAAGAAAAAATAGTTTTATTATTTCTGCAGCGTGTTTTCGAATGAATCATTAGAGAACTCTTAAACAACTTTCCAGTCATGAAACATGAAGGATAGTTTTTTTATTGTTAGCTAATATACGCTGTTATTCTAGATATAGGAGTTATGAAAAATGAACATCGATCTAATACTTCAGAACATGCTTAATCCGCCTGTTCTATTCTTTTTTTTAGGGATGCTGGCTGTCTTTTTTAAATCAGAGCTGTCCATACCGCAACCTTTGCCTAAGTTGTTTTCTTTGTACCTGCTGATCGCAATTGGTTTGCATGGCGGGTATGAGCTCTCGAAAAGCGGCCTGGATATGTATATCTTTAAAGCCTTGTTGATAGCCGTAGTCATGTCTATGCTTGTGCCGATATACAGCTTTTTTGTTTTAAGGACAAAAATTGATATCTACAATGCAATTGCCGTGGCAGCCACCTTTGGTTCCATCAGTGCAGTAACCTTTATCACCGGGATTACCTATCTTCAGACCATAGGGGTTGAATATGGCGGTTTTATGGTCGCTTCGATGGCATTGATGGAGTCTCCGGCCATTGTGATCGGTTTGGTGTTTGCCGCACTCTTTATCAAAGACAGTAACAGTGAGGAAGGACAAAAGACGGATTGGAAAGAGATCCTAAGGGAAGCTTTTTTAAACCCTTCGGTCTTCCTGCTGGTTGGAGCGCTTATCATCGGGATTATGACGGGAGAGAAGGGTTGGCATTCTATGGAACCTCTCTTTGGGACCCTGTTTAAAGGTTTCCTTGCCTTCTTCCTTCTGGATATGGGACTTGTTGCTGCAAGAAAGATCCACGAGTTGAAAAAAGTTGGATTCTTCCTGATCGCTTTTGCACTCATCATGCCGATGGTGAATGCCCTGGTCGCAACAGGGTTCGGGTATCTTTTCGATATTGAAAAAGGGGATGCATTCCTTTTAGCGCTTTTAAGTGCAAGTGCCTCTTATATCGCTGTTCCTGCAGCCATGAGGCTGTCTGTTCCTCAAGCAAATCCGGGTATCTATTTGCCATTAAGCCTGGCGGTAACCTTTCCTTTTAATATATCATTGGGAATACCGCTATACTACTTTATAATAAATTCACTATGGGGTTAACATTATGCAAAATATGAAAAAAGTCGAATTCGTCATTGAAGCTGTATATGTCAACAGGTTGATAGAACTCTTTAAACGACATGGCATCCACGGTTACACCATCATTAAAGATATTGAAGGAGCGGGCGGACACGGTGTCAGAACGGCTGATGACGTGAGTGATATCTTCAGCAACAATTACATCTTTACGGTTTGTGAAGAGAACCAGTTTGAAGACATGGAAACAGATGTTAGAAACTTTTTGGAAAAGTATGGCGGAAAGTGTATGCTTAGCGATGTTATGTTGCTCCTGGGTGAAAAGCAGAGAAAAGAGAAACTGAATCTACAATACTCAGGAAGTATCAACTAAGGTACAGTTAGAAGTCTTCTGGTCTGTGGCAACACTATTGGCTGCCACTGCCAAAAAGCCCAAAAAAGTTGTACTTAAATCTTTATACTATTTATCTTCTTAACAAATGAATTAGGTTAAAATTCCATATACAGCATATAAAGAGAAAAAATGGATAAGAACTTTAACTACTCTAATCTTAAACTAGGTATTATCGGCGGAGGACAACTGGGCAAGATTATGTCTCAAAAAGCCAAGAAAATGGGCTTTCATGTCACGATTCTCGATCCCACTTTCAACTGTCCGGCAGCACAGGTCTCGGACAAGCATATCATGGGCGGGTTTCATGACAAAGAGAAACTTGAACAGCTTGTCCAGGAGACGCATGTCACCACTTTCGAGACCGAGCATGTCGATACTTCCATTCTCAAGAAACTCTACGACAACGGACACAATATCCATCCTTCTCCTTACGTGATGGAACTTATTCAAAACAAATATGAGCAAAAAAAGCTTTTGGATGAAAAGGGTATCCCGGTACCAAAATATAAAAGTGTCAAGACAGATGAAGATCTGGCCAGTTTCGGCTTTCCCGTGATTCAGAAAACAAAGATGGAAGGCTATGACGGGAAGGGTGTACTGATGATCAAAACACCATCAGATGTTAAAAACTGCCTCAGAAGCGAGTCTTTTATCGAAGAGCTTGTGGACATTGACAAAGAGCTGGCGGTGATCGTTGCCAGAAACATCGAGGGTGAGATCAAATGCTATCCCGTCGTTGAGATGCTTTTTGATGACAGAACCAATATCTGCGACATCGTCATGGCACCGGCGAGGATAGACAAAGAGATCGAAGAGAAGGTGATCAACATCTCGATAGATGCCATTAAAGTCCTTGACGGTGTCGGTATTTTCGGCGTTGAACTTTTTTTGACGCATGCCGGTGAAGTCCTGGTCAATGAGATCGCTCCGAGACCTCACAACTCCGGACATTATACGGTAGAAGCCTGTGCGACATCCCAGTTTGAACAGATCATCCGTGCGGTTACCAACCTGCCTCTTGGATCTACGAAACTTATTTCACCTGCAGTTATGGTGAACCTTTTGGGCGAACCGGGGTATGAAGGCGAACCGGTCATTGAAGGCATCCATGAAGCATTGGAGATCCCTGAACTATCCTTTCACTTCTACGCCAAAAGTTTCACCAAGCCATATAGAAAGATGGGGCATATCACTGTTCTAGATGATGATATCGATGCCGCTTTGAAAAAAGCGATGAAAGCAAAAGCTATTTTAAAAATCAAAGGGAGTAAGAAAATATGAGTAAACCGTTAGTCGGAATAATTATGGGAAGTGACTCAGATCTGCCGGTCATGAGTGCTGCAGCTGACATTTGTGAAGAGTTCGGCATTCCTTACGAAGTGGATATCGTCTCGGCACACAGGACACCAGCGAAGTTGGTCAAGTATGCTACAAGTGCCCAGGAGAGAGGTCTTAAAGTTATTATCGCCGGAGCGGGTGGGGCAGCTCATCTTCCGGGTATGGTCGCATCAGAGACTGCTTTGCCTGTTGTCGGTGTTCCTGTAAGAAGTTCATCTCTTGACGGTATGGACTCGTTACTCTCTATTGTGCAGATGCCAGGCGGTGTTCCTGTTGCGACTGTAGCGATCAACGGTGCAAAGAACGCAGGACTGCTTGCGGCTCAGATCATCGGTGCTGCTGACAATGAGCTTCAATCAAAGGTCACAGCTTACAAAGAGAAGATGAAAGCAGAAGTCGAGAAAAAGTCAGAAAAGCTGACAAGGCTTGAATATAAACAGTATCTTAAAGAGATGAAGAAGTAGTCAGTCTTTTTTAAAGGCTCTCGTAATAAGTGAGTATGACATGAGTGCCTTTAAGCGGCAATCATGCTAAAAAAGGGGCGTTTATTGGCAGTGTTGTTTCTTGATATTATCAGGAAGCTTTGCATTGTAAGAGTAGATCGTCCAGTCAACAGTACCTGTACCGTTCTTGACGGGATCATTGTACACGGTACATTTATCCTTATAATCCGTAGGACAGCTTGCGACCTGGCTGCAGCTTTTTTGATATATTTTGCGATCAGACGAGTGTGTGAAATCATAAGTGGCACATAAATCCCCCGACGTGCAATACAGTGTTCCACTTTGCATCTTTTCTTTATGGGCACTTGTGTCTTCTTTTGCACACATGTCTATTACCTGTCCCAGTCCCATCTCTCTGGCCTTGCTTTCCCCCAGCTTTTCTACCTGTAGTTGCAGTGAAGCGCAGGTCTCGGACAATCCGTTTGCATTAACGATAGAAGCTGCAAACAGTAACCCTAACAAAAAACATTTTTTCATATTACCTCCTTGTTAGTAACAGTACATGTTACTTTAAAGTATATTAAATATTTATTATCATTACTCGGCTCTAGGTTCAAAGAAAATGGTCTTTTTAATCGCCTATATCACACATGAGAGGCGTAAGGTTAAGTTGAAACAGGAAAACATTGAGCGTTTAAAGGACTTGTGTCGGTATAAAAATAAAATAAATATAAATAGTATGTAAAAAAAATTACCTGCCAGACAAGCTATCTATGTCAGAATTATCAATAATACTTATACAGCTATGGATGTGTAAGCAGATGGCTTTTTAATGAAAGTCGCGAATTTGTGCAATTAAGAAAGGAGACATCATGTCAATTCTAATACGAAGAGTCCTGTTCAGTCTGTTTTTGACGGCAGGTTTGAGTTGTGTGTATGCAGGTGAGAACTCATTGGTCAAGATGGCGAATGATCCAGGTATCGAATGGGGTCCTTGCCCTGCATTTATGGGTGAAACATGCAAGCTGGCTGTACTGCACGGAGATCCGGCTAAGAGCAACAGCGATGTGTTCTTTAAAGTCCCGGGAGATTTTAAAATCCCTCTCCACTGGCATACCTCGGCCGAGCGCATGGTCCTGGTATCTGGAAAGATGGATGTGACCTATGAGGGAGAAGCGACAAACACGCTTCATACAAACAGTTATGCATATGGACCGGCCAAGAAAGTGCATAAAGCCTATTGCCATAAAGGAAAAGAGTGTATCCTCTTTATCGCATTTGAACAACCTATCGATGCTTACGAGGTAAAGGAGTAGGGAATTTGATTGGAATAGAAGAAGTCTTATCAAGACTTTGGATGAGCTGGTTTAAGTCAATTCACATATAATACGTCTATTCAAAGATCAAAAGGATTGGTTTGAAAAACGTATTATTGATTCTATTTGTATTAAGCAGTACAACATTCGCGGCAACAGGTAAGAGTGTTTATGAAAAACATTGTGTTTCGTGCCATCTTCAGAAGTCACGTGTAGACGAAGACAGAGCCAAGTTAAAAGCACCACCGATGAATAGAGTCTCTCAGCGTCTGAAGATGAACACTTCATCCAAAGAAGAGTTTATTGACTATGTCAAGGATTACATCCAAAACCCTTCTCAGGACAAAGGGTTCTGCCGTCCAAAAGCTTATAAACGTTTTGGCGTGATGCCTCCGATAGGGAAAGCGATGACGGAAGAGGAACGTCAATTGGTTGCAGTGTGGCTGTACAGGCACTTCAGAGTGCCGACCGGTAGAAATTGTGCAAATGAGGATCAAATAAAATAGGGTTGATATAAACCTAAATGCCAGCTAACAGCAAAGAAGTAAGGACTCTTTGTCTTAAGCTGATTTTTCTTTGTTCTTTTCAATGGCTAACAAGACGCCATCCCAAAACCTTATCCTTGCCTTGACGGCTTCTAAAGCTGCTTGTTCTGCTTCTTCGATTTTTGTCTTGTTACCTTCACACAGGAGTTCCAGCATGCGCAAAGACATCGGACCATGGTGATCTCCGTCAAGTTCAATATGACGATCTAAGTAATAATGGAATACTTCTGCTTCTTCTCGTGAAATCTTCATCTTATCAAGCAGTGCACGAAACATCTCCGGGATGATATGTTCTCTGCCTAAAGCGAATGCTGCCGCAATGACATGCGGTTTATCACTATGTATGAAATCAAAAGTCGTCTGCATAAACTCTTTCGCAGGAGAGGGTATCTGAACAGTTGACATCGCTGTCTCAAAGGAAGTTGCTGCGACTTTACCGACAAACTCCCGTATGGTCAGACTGCTGTTTGCTTTGACTTCTTCCATCGCCTGGGCATAAAGATTGAAGTGACTTGTATATGTCGGTGTGCCATCTTCCAACGGAATACCTTCATCTGACTCTTCTTCAAGAACGATATCGTTAATAAAACGTTGAACTTGCGCATCACCAAACGGTAGCCATGGACTGTTTGCCGGTGCAATCTGATTTTGCAGATATTTGACCAAAGACATGAAATCCCACACTGAGAACACATGGTGCTGCATGAAAATCATTAAGTCATCCATGTCTTCAACGGCAGAGTATACAGGATGAGCTTTAAGCTCTATTCTTAGTTTTTTTACATTTTCTAGTGGAAAAATTGTCATTGGTTTGCTTTCATCTTTTGGTAAGAATTCTAACGAAAACATATAAAAGGCAACTAAATATCAGTATGAATACAAAGATGATGAACACGGTCTGAAATGAAAGGTTGGATAAGTCACAAGAGTAGGGTGGCTAGTGGTGCTGCCGGGCGGATTTGAATGGGTTGATAGTTGTCTAATATAGGCCAACATAGGGCTTTTTCAATTTGATAGTGGTCACAATCAGTCATAATCGGGCATAATCGGGCATAATCGGGCATAGTTTGGGCACAAAGTTATAAAAAGGTGTATAGATAAAAAGTTTGTAGCTAATTTCGTTAGTTATAAAAATATCTTCTAGAATATTAACAATAATTTATTATTTCTATTTAGACCATGTTTGTTTATATAAAGAAAACAGCCAATAAAGCACAAAAAGTATTGTAATTATGATTAATATGGGTAATATAAATAGTGAAATAAAGACCAGGACTAAACCCTGACCGAATGGATCTTCACTTTGAGGCGACATTATAAGTAGCCATAAAAGAGTCCAAGCAAGAGAAGGAATAAAAATGGTCCAGGATTTTACTCTTGGAATATTTCTAGTAAAAATAAAACATCCATTGAGGATAAATGCAATTATGAATACTATCACGGGATACTTCCAAAATAATGTTCCTAAAGTAACAAATTTAAAAGGATTGATAACACCTAACCAACCATCTGCTCTAAAATTATCTTTCCACTCAGTTTCTATCATTAGTTGACCTTCTTGATCGTATACTCTAGAAAAGCCATGTAGCTTGTCATCTTTCCACTCTGTTTCTTCTATTAGATAACCTTGTTGATTGTATTTTTTGTGAAAACCATTTCGTTTATCATCTTTCCATTCTGTTTCTTCTATTAGATGAGCTTGTTGATCATATCTTTTGTCAAAACCATTTCGTTTTCCATCTTTATATTCTATTTCTGATATCATATTGCCACTTTGATCAAATGATCTACTTATACCATGCAGTTTACCATCTTTATATTGGGCTGTAGATACTAGTTTGGTACATATATCACTATCTTTAGAGTTGCAACCAAATGTTTTCTCTTGACCATTTGTTCTATCGTAGATTATTTTAACTTTGTCAAAATCTCCGAGTCCGGGCGAATCATAAAATGTTATTACATCTGCAAATAAAATATTAGATATGACTAATATTAAAACTAATATCTTCATCTTGATGTACCTTATACATTGAAATGTACTTAGTATACTATTTATATAGAATTCTCACAAGTGGTACTTTAAGAATATTTAACAAGTAGGTATGCATCTGTAAATGGAGTTTGGATAAGTCCCTAAAACTAGGGTAACTTGGTGGTACCGCCGGGCGGACTTGAACCGCCACGCCCGAAAGCATCGGATTTTGAATCCGACGTGTCTACCGATTTCACCACGGCGGCATGAAGAGGTCGGAATTATAAAAGCACAATGCTTAAAGTGCGGTAAAAG
>JBFFSC010000021.1:0-19140 GCA_041572615.1 Sulfurimonadaceae bacterium | reverse complement strand
TCGTACCAAGTAGTGTGACAACCGCTACGCTTAGCATTGTTTTTGACATGCGATCCCCGTTTAAATTTAGATGTCGGAAGTGTAAAAAAGCCTGATTACTTCAATGTTACTCTCGGGTGACATTTTGATTACATATAAAATGCGATTTTGTATCCGTACCGTAAACCAGAAAACTGCTGTGTAAATACTTTGTCGGTGCTAGAAAAAAGAGAGGTGTTTTACTTAGAAAGAGGAAGTTGGAAGTGTAAGAGAAAGCAGATGCTTTCTCTATTTTATAGCTTACTTAAGAAGAAGAACGTCTCTGAACGCTATTGTACTTTTTTGCGTTGATGTAAATGTCGTTTTTGTATGAATATTTGCATCAGATATTGTCGTTACCGTACCGTTGATGAAAGTCGGTGCTGTACTGTCATCTTTGATGTAGATACCACCCTCATCCGTATTCGCCGCTTTGCTGATAACAAAGTTTGTGATCGTTGGAGAAGTCATCGGTGTGAATCCGCCAGAAGAGATCTCAAAACCTGCATGAGAAGCCGCATTTGTTTGGTGTACATAGATGTTTGTCGCATTTCCGATGTAACCGTAGTCAAGGTCAAAACTGTCATCCTGGCAGTTAACCATTGTCACATTGCTCACGTCTACTGTACCACCCCAGATTTCAACACCATCATCAGAAGAGTTTCCGATATAGATATTATCGACGATAGTTCCTGAACCGACACCAGCAAGTGAAAGACCGTTAACTTCCTGATTAGTAGCCATTGTCACACCTGAGTTTAGGATATGAACATTGCGAATGATACCTGAATCATCACCAGCTGTAGCCCCGCCAAATGCGAAATCAGGATTTAGCTCATCTACTTCATAGAATGGGTTCACATGGTTTGTCGGTGCATCACCAAGGACAGTTAAACCACCCCATTGTCCAACATCACCAGCTGTAGGATCAAGCAAAGACGCCTCTGAAGTGAAATAGATCGGCAATGCATCTGTACCGTCAGCAACAATTCTAGAACCCTTAGCGACAACGATATAGTCATCACCTGTTGTGTCACCAAAGACAACTGTACCCGGCTCGATTGTCAATGTCGCACCATTTTTAACCGTTACCAGACCATCGATCTTATATTGATTACCCGCTGTCCATGTTGTATTAGCTGTGATATCGCCTACAACATCTACTTGGCTGTTGATTTTATACACAGGATAAGCCTGTTTAAGTCCGACAGAACCTGCACCGGCACCATCAACCTGAGTCGTAGCGTTAATAAGAACATCATTAAACTCAATCGCTGCCTCCTGAGCAGGTGTAAATGCCACTTTCGTGTGGATACCTGCATCTGTAGCACCCTGAGTCATAACTTCACCATTGACAAACACCGGTGCAGTCGTATCATCTTTGATATAGATACCACCCTCATCCGAACCAGCTACCTTTGAGATAACAAAGTTAGTGATTGTAGGAGATGTCATTGGTGTAGTACCGCCAGAAGAGATCTCAAATCCGGCATGTGCCGCTGTCGTCTGATACACTTTAATGTTTGTCGCATTTCCTACATAACCATAATCAAGGTCAAAGCTGTCATCTTGACAGTTGATCAAAGTCGCATTTGTAACATCAACCGTACCACCCCAGATTTCGATACCGTCATCAGAAGAGTTAACGATAGTGATATTACTTACTGTTGTACCTGAACCAACACCTGCTAATGAAAGACCGTTGACTTCCTGGTTTGTTGCCATCGTCACACCAGAGTTCATGATATATACATTATCTAAGATTCCAGAATCATCTGCCGGATCACCTGCACCGGCAACTGCATTACCAAATGAGAAATCTGGATTAAGTTCATCAACTTCATAAAATGGGTCAGCATGATTTGTCGGTGCTGCTCCCAGGACAGTCAAACCACCCCATTGACCAACATCAGCTTTACTTGGATCCATCAAAGCCGTCTCTGAAGTAAAGATGATCGGATTTGTCGGTGTACCATCTGCAATAATTTTAGAACCTTTTGCAATAACAAGGTAATCATCACCGATGTTGTCACCGAAGACTACTGTTCCCGGCTCGATTGTCAACGTCGCTCCGTTTTTAACAGTTACCAGACCAGAAAGTTTCCACTGTTTGTTGTTTGTCAATAATGTATTAACTGTGATATCACCAAAAAGGTTCTCTACATTTGCCGCATCATACGCAGGAACCGGAAGAGGTGTTGCATCATTAGCCATATGACGTTCTGCCACATCTGCTGCACCCAGACCATCATACAATGCCGGGTCGATTACTGTTGTTGTCGTTGTCGTCGTTGTTGTTGTCGTAGACGCAGTATATGTTCCCGCACCTGTATCGGCACCTCCACCACCACATCCTGTCAGACTTAACATTGCCGCTGCAATAGCACTCATCATTATCGTTTTGTTTAGATTCATCTTTTCTTTCCTGTTTAAAAAGTTGCCAAAATTATGCGGGAACTTTATTACTGGAATGACTCCGTTAAATGACATTTCTGATACATAAAGATGACATTTTGGTTACATAAAGATGATGAATCGTAACCTTACTGAAACCTTAAGCAATTATCATTTCAGGCATGAAAGCATTGATATTAATTGTAGAAGATGATCTTGATCTTCTTGAACTTCTTGAACACAGACTGCAAAAAGAGCAGTATGAGACGATGGGGCTTGTCAACACAAAACTCTTAAACAAGATACTTGAGACAGAGCCTGTAGACCTCATTATCATGGATCGAAACCTGCCTGGTGTTGAGGGTAGTGCCTATATCTCTTTATTACGTGACAAAGGGATGCAGACACCGGTGATGTTTCTTTCAGCCAAAAATACAAAAGAGGATATTCAAGAGGGATTTTTATGCGGTGGGGATGATTATATGACCAAGCCGTTTGAGATCAAAGAACTCCTTTTGCGTATCAAAGCCATCTTAAAACGTACCAAAACCTATGTCAATAAAAAGACACTTTCATATAGAGAAATCATTCTTGATATCAACCAGCGTCTTGTCTATATAAAGGATAGACCTATGGAGCTTACCAAACTTGAGTTTAACCTTTTACAAACTTTTATAGAACATCAAGGCCAGGTCCTCAACCGTGAGTTCCTACTTGAAAACGTATGGGGATCGGAAAAAAACACCCAAAAACGTACTGTCAATGTGGCCATCAAACGTTTAAAAGAAAAAATCGAAAGTATCACGACAGATAATTACATCAAAACAGTCCGCGGAATCGGTTACACTATCCAGTAACACTTTCAATAAACTTAGGCTATCAGACGTTTTAGCTCTTCATAGGGTTTATACCCTTTGATGACACACAAATGCCCCTCTTGATCTATAAGCACAAGAGAAGGAAAGACATTTGCGCCCATCGAACGCGCTTTATACCTGTCAGCTTCTGTCTTGTCTTTAATAGTTTGACTTCCAAAGCGTCTTAAAAAACTCTCTTTATCAATACCCTCTTCTTCAGCTATCCTTGCCAGAGTCTGTTCTAAAGTGATATCTTCAGCGTTGAGATAAAAAGCCTTCTGCAAAGCTTTAAAATAAGAAAACTGCTTATTCTCATCTATCTCACGTACTGTCACAACAGCTCGGCATGCAGGTTCTGTATCATAATCAAAGTCACTTCGCTTGAGCAGCTCCGTATTAAAAGGCTGGGCCGTCTTAGCCTCAACACTTTTCCAGTGATCTGCCAGGTGTTTTTTAAACGCATCGTCCCATGCCTGATCCCCTTTTGACCTTAATCCGCCCAATAGAAGCGAGATCTTTACCCTATCTTCCAACTCCTCAAGTAATGACTCTATCACCGGATCAAACCCCCAACACCAGGAGCACATAGGATCGGCAACCACAATTATCTCTTTTATTTTATGCATGATTTATTATATCTTTATTCACCTTCACACATTTATCACAAAAACAAGCCGTGGCGGTCTGCAAAGCAGATGTTTCTTGAGCTAATGTGTGAAATGTTGTAAATTCACACATTTATCACACATTGGCAATCTATAATTTTTCCCGAAGTCAAAGAGAACAAACAATTTTACGATCAAAGTTCCCCTAGCCTTTGATCGAACTTATACTTTTTACATCCATATTTGCCCGTTTACCCCTCGCTACAGGCAAAAAACTTATCTGTTAAAACAAAAAACTTTAGAATAACACTCCTTTATCTCTTTGACTCAAACCGTCTTCTAAAGAAAAACTTACCTCTTTATCATATCAATAAATTTAAGTATCACAAAAGTATCACATCCAAACCATATCTCTACACCTTCAGTTACACAGAAGGCTTCTTGTGTAATTCTATTACAATTTTTTATACTTCAGATTCTCTTTGTCTGAAGTTTTAAAGATGCTTTCAAACCTTATAAAGGAGTGTTTAGATGATTAAAAGCCTCGTAAATATGGGAAGTTTACTTGCCTTGCTTTTTGCAACCACTAGTCTCTTTGGTGCCTATGACACCAATCCCCCTTTTAAGATGAGCAAACTGAAGCTTATCGAATACAATGCCGACGGTAAAAAGATCAAAGCCTACAATCCTACATCGGATTACAGTCTATTTGTCAACTATGAGTTGGGAATGCACTGTGTCGGTTTTGAGATGAGTTACTGCTGTGTCATTCCGCCGTATAACTCGATTCAGTCCCAAGCTATCCAAACAGGAGTGAATGGAGCGCTTCCACGACTTATCACACCAAACGACAACAAGAAACTCTACTATTACACCAAGGACAACTCTTATTCTGAAGGGAATAAGATGAAGTACTGGGGTGTACCTAAAGATGTCGACGGTAACGGTCGTATGGATGATCCGGGTGATAGTGTTGCCAACTATGTCTGGAAACACCTCTATATTTATAAGGATCTTGAAGGTTCTAAACCTGCCGACAGAAGCAAAGCGACTCGTCTGTATGTCGGGAAAGATATCAAGACAAAAGTCGACTGTGGTCCGACAGGAAAACACATAGCAGGCGGTTACCTGGAATACTCTGGAAAAGATGGAAGCAATGTTGTCTTTACCGATACGCTTGTCCCACCGGTTCAGGAGATCCCACTTGTTCTGACTGCTTCACATCTTTGGGATGCACTGGGACTTCCGTTGACTGCCTTTAATGACTCGACACGTCGAGGAAGTATCCGTA
Organism: Sulfurimonadaceae bacterium; assembly: GCA_041572615.1. Classification (GTDB taxonomy): domain Bacteria; phylum Campylobacterota; class Campylobacteria; order Campylobacterales; family Sulfurimonadaceae. Next base: position 13,975 of record JBFFSC010000021.1, on the reverse strand, counting down.
CGGTAACTGAACGTGATTTCCAACCCTTTCAAAAATCAACAGTTCAACTTCATGACCAAAATGGAAAACCGGTCATAGAAAATGGACAGATCGTCGAATACTTCGGGACAAACCCTGTCGATATCCCCAACTGTTACGCATGTCACTCACGTGAAGGTAAAGCAGCCAAGATGGCTAGAGATGAAGGGCTGACAAACGCTGACAAAGAATATGCCTACTGGAAGACCTATCCGGATGAAAGTGAATACATGGCGCGTTTGGCTGAGTCATCGATCAACATCTTGGAGCTTCATGACAAACACCACGGTACAACATTCTTAAGTGACTACAATCCTCAGGCTGCTTCTCAACGTCTGGGTAAGACAGGTGAAGTCAACTGTGCTGACTGTCATGGTGATAATGTTTCAGGTAACCTCGAAGAACCTCGTCCAGGCGTAACGGGATATAAAGCCGTTAAAGCAAAACCTCTCTCTGAAGCTATTCATGGTTTTCACCTTGCTATGGTACCGATGCCTGATGGCGGTGACAGATCACAAGCGTGTCAATCATGTCACCCGACACACTTCCAGGATCCGACCATGAACGATGATTCAAATCCGTTCCGTGTTGCAAACCGTTATGGTGAAGGTCGTTTCGGTGATAAAGATATCCGCCAAAGCGGGGGTGGATGTTATGTTCGTCGTGATGCACACTCTAACCCTAATGCAAAACCGCCTTTCTTTCTAAATGAGTATGGTAAGTATCAGTTAAATGAAGTAAGTATGAAAGATGAAAAAGGCAATACTGTCAAAGAGATGCGTGGTCTTTACTGTACAAACTGTCACACTAAAGTCGCACAGAAGATGTATGAACTTGATGACATAAAAGTTGCACAGACTCAAGAAGGAAAAAGCGTACGTAACAAAACCTTAAAAGAGATGATTGCTGCTATCGCTGGTGGGGATGCTAAACGTTTCAATGACATCGCTGATCCTAAGACGACTGGCAACAATGAAGTACTGCAATATTACGTAGATCACAAATCTGCTACTTTGGTTAAAAATGCAGGAAAAGACGGCAAACTTGACCTTAAACCATGGAATCACCCAACAGGTGGAGATGTTCCATATAATGCCGCTTCTGGTGGAGATGACTGGTGGTTGTCTGCAAGCGAACCGCATTGTGCCGATTGTCACTTAGCACCGTTTGTTGAGAGTATGGGTGGCGAATACTTCCCAATCGACCAACCAAACAAACACTCGCTTTACCGTTACTCTAAAGCGCATGGAGATCTTGCTTGTCAATCATGTCATGAATCATCTCATGGTCTATACTCTACACGTTATGACGGAGAGCATCGTACCGTTGATAAAACGACACATGAACAGGCACTTCAGTATTCTCCTGATGGTGAATATGCAGGTCCAGTAACATGTTCGGCATGTCATACCGTTAACGAGAAAGGTGTTCCTGTTCAACTTGTCGGAACAGAATATGAAAACGATTACTGGGCAGCGGTGACATTGGCACACTACATGCGTTCAGGAGATCAAAAACTTGGTACCAAAGGACTTGTTCAAAAGTACCCATACAAACAATCACAAGATGTGGTTAAAAAAGGATGGAAGTAACAACTCTTCCCCCTACAGCAGATGATCTCTCATCTGCTGTTTTACTTCACGACGCTTAACGTATAAACTCTCTGAACTGCATCATAAACTTCTGAACTTTCGGTGCCACCACTGCCTGACAATATCCCTGGTTTGGATTGTGTGTCAAATAGTCTTGATGATATCCTTCCGCCTCATAAAACTCCGGTGCCGCACTCAGTTCGGTAACGATCGGCGATGAGAGGCTCTTTTGAAGTTCCTGCATCTTTGCTTCGGCAGCATCACGCTGCTCTTCATTTAAATAATAGATGACTGAACGATATTGTGTTCCCGTATCGGCACCCTGGCGATTGAGCGATGTAGGATCATGGATTTCAAAAAAGATATCCAATATATCCTCATAAGAGATCATTTTCTCATCAAAAGTGACTTTCACAACCTCAGCATGTCCGGTCATACCTGTACATATCTCCTTATAGGTAGGGTTTGGACTTTCTCCGCCGGCATATCCGCTAATTGCAGACTCTACACCTTTTGCACGGGAATAAACCGCTTCAATACACCAAAAACACCCGCCACCAAGAATTGCTGTTTGCATCTTTTACTGCCTTTATAAATATTTTTCCTATTTCTATCCAAAAGGAGTAAAACCAAAGATTAAATTTTTTAGTTAATTAAAATATAAATTTTCACTATTTACATAAAAAGTGTATAATGCTTCAAAACTTTAACAACCAAGGACCTTACCTTTAAATGGACCCCTCGTTATTTAACTTGACTACAAGCATGGTTGCCTAATGGGCTTACTTCTTTTTTATCTTTTTATCGCTCTTTTTATATCATTTTTATGTTCTGTTTTAGAAGCTGTTTTACTCTCTATTACATCGTCATTTATCGGTTCACTGCCTGAAAACTCTGTACATAAAATCCGCCTAACTGCACTCAAACAGAACCTTGATGATGCTATCTCTTCTATTCTGATTTTAAACACAATTGCGCATACAATGGGAGCTGCCGGCGTTGGTGCAGAAGCAGTAAAACTCTTTGGAGCTGAATGGCAAAGTCTTGTGGCAGTGATCTTGACACTGCTGATCCTCTACTTTTCTGAGATCATTCCAAAGACCGTTGGAGCAACATACTGGAGGGAACTCGCAAAGCCTTCCGCAACACTCATCTCTTATTTAATGAGACTCTTACTGCCTTTGTTATGGATATCACGACAGATCACACGTCGTATCCAGAAAAACAGAAAACATGGGCCGACACGTGAAGAGATCTCTGCGATGGCGGGGATAGGTAGTGAGCATGGTATTCTCGAAGAGAAAGAAGAGAGACTGATCCAAAACCTGCTCCAACTCAAACAGGTACGTGTCAAAGATATCTTGACACCGCGTTCAGTCGTCTTTGCTTTGGACTCAGAAGAGTCGATCGAATCTGCCCTTGAGAAAAAGGATATTTTCACCTATTCACGTATCCCCTTGTACCAGGACTCTAATGAGAATATTGTCGGAATGGTTTTCTCGCGCGAGATCCTCCGTTCGACTTCACTTGACGAAGAGGACGACAAACCCCTCAGTACGATCATGAAGCCGGCTTATCGGGTCTCTGAGAACCTCCCTGTCTTTTACCTGATGGACACGTTTATCAAGCGTAAAGAACACCTCTTCGTCGTGCATGACAACTATGACCAGTACGTCGGTATCGTCACCCTTGAAGATGCCATTGAGACGCTGCTTGGTGTAGAGATTGTCGATGAGGCAGATACAGTGACAGATATGCAGCAGTTTGCCAAAGACCAATCTGCCTACAAACGACAAGAGAATAAAGAGTAAGGTCTCAAGACTTGCTAAGCTTCTTCTCTTATCTACCCGATTGTACCGCTGCGAAGTTTTAACATCAACCTCAATCTTATTTGTTATAATAGCTACAGCATGATAGAAGGTAAAGCATAATATGAAGACCAAGAACCCTTATATATATAAGATTTTGCATAGACAGATTCCTGTAATGCTTGCCTTATCACTTTTCCCAGGACTTGGCTATATCCTACTGGGATGGATAAATGGCATCGTTGAACCGGCGCTTATCTGGTATGCCTTGATCCTTTTGCTTTCCATCTGGGGATATCAACTCTATAAAGAGTTTGACTATCCCAAGATGTCACGGGCACAACTGCTTGAGTGGCATAAAAGACTTGTCTATTTCTACTTTTTGATCTTTGCTTCATGGGCACTAATATTTGTTTTATATGCAGGTGAAAGTGCAAGTAAGATGCACTATATCGCTATCTTTACTGAACTGGGTGCTTCTGTCGTCGCAGCGACATTGCTCTATCCTGCGCCTAATATTTTACGCCCCGTCCTATTGATCCTGATGCTGCCTCTAGCTGGCTATTTTGCAATGATCAACGAACTCTATGGGTATGTACTCACCCTCTTCTCCCTGATCTTTTTGGGTGTTCTTTTTTACGGTGCCAACGGTTCGGATAAACTCCTGCAAAAAATCCATCATCAAGCATCACATGATCAGCTGACCGGTCTGTACAACCGTCATACGATTATTGATGCTTTGCAGCAAAAAGTCAATGGCCTTGAACAAGAAGGGAAGTTCTCTTATCTTCTGCTTATCGACCTTGATTACTTCAAGACGATCAATGACACACTGGGTCATGATATCGGAGACAAGATCCTGCAAGAGGTCTCTGCACGGCTAAATCATGTCTGCGGTAAAGAGAACACCATTGCACGTTTGGGGGGAGATGAGTTTGTAGTCATGGGACAGGAGTTTGATTCTGAACATGAAAGCCTTGATAAAGCAATGTTTCTCTCCCATAACCTCTTGGAAAGATTGAAAGAAACCTACATAATAGATGACCATACCCTTTATCTCAGTGCCAGTATCGGTGCCAGTCTGCTCAGCAACGAAAAGCTTGATGCCAACCTCTTTGTCAAAGAGGCTGATATTGCCATGTATGAAGTCAAAGAGCAGGGACGAGACGGGGTCATACTCTTTAACAACGAACTGTCCAGACGTGTCGAAAAACATTTGGTAATGGAGCAAAAACTTCATTTTGCTCTTGATAACAATGAGATATATTTGAACTACCAGCCCCAGTTAAACGTGAAAGAGCAGATCATCGGTGCCGAAGTATTGGTACGATGGAAAAACAAAGAACTTGGGTTTGTCGCACCGGACAGCTTTATATCCATTGCTGAACAGACAGGATACATGATCGACCTGGGGTTCTATATCCTCGAAGAGTCCTTTAAGACCCTGAGACAATGGGATCACGACGGCATCGAATTGGACCAGTTTTCCATCAATATAAGCATGCGCCAGTTTTTCTATTTTAGGTTTGTTGAAGATGTCACCGACCTTTGTAGACAGTACCTTACCCAGGAGTTAAGAGAGAAACTGATCTTTGAGATGACAGAGAGCATCCCAGCCGAAGACATCCCCAAGGTACAATCTGTGATGGAAGAACTGACAGAACTGGGGATACGTTTCTCTATGGATGACTTCGGTACAGGCTACTCATCATTGAGTTACCTGCGACAGATGCCGATTCATGAACTTAAGATCGACCGCTCCTTTATCAACCAGATCAGTCAAAGCAAAGCCGACACCAAGATGGTTAAGATCATCCTGAAGATGGCAAAATCTTTTGACCTGAAGGTCGTTGCAGAAGGTGTAGAGACAGTCGAGCAGGCTCAATTCCTGATGGAACAAGAGTGTGATATTTTACAAGGGTACCTCTTTGCCAAACCACTGAGCAAGGAAGAGTTTGAAGAGAACTATCATCGATCAAAGACATCAGAACAAAAGACTCATCCCACCTTTGACATATAGTCTTCTCACCACAATCTCTGCTGCCTTGTTTTGTAAACTCCGCTATGCTTCTCTGAAGAAATTTCAGCCGATTAACTTTATAGAGAATCCAAGCTCTTCTCAGCGGCTTTATTTTCAAAAAAACTGCGGCAAGTGAATTTTATAAAGAGTCCAGACTTTTTTCTGCTGCCTTGTTTTGGCGGTCGTAAGAGCGTTGGTCAAACTCTTTTTGAGCACACCCGGCAAACACTGATATCATAATGATCGAAAGCAGTAAACCCTTCATTCTCATCCTTTATGTTTATTCAATACACATATCATAGCAGACCCTTGGTAGATTCTAACTTTTTCTTTCTCTCGTAGTAAGCGAGCAGCTGCTCTTTAAACACTCTTTTTCCTCCATATGAAGGGTGTCTAATCTTGATATGATCGATCTGCATCTTCGTCAAACTCTCATCAGCGACATTGCCGATCGCTATGACCTCTTTAATGTCGAAGATCTCTATAAGATCACGAAGATAGCTTCTTCCTATCTCAAGTTCTCTTACAGTGGGTTTTCTATTTGAATCAACATTATCCCTTTGGTAGGGATGAAAAGGAAAAGCATTCCATAATAGAGGCAACTCCCTCAATTGCTCAAGAACATTCCACATCGAGGAGGCACTTTGCTCTTTTTTTGCTCTCTTTGTTGAAGCCTTATACCCCTGTTCGATTCCAAAGAGTTTCTCTACCGCGACACCGTAGTGAATGATATACTCCGAGGTAAAGGGGACTCCTGTCAGACGGCAGCCATTATAGCCGGGGGCTTCTCCTACCAGTAGTGTATCTGTCCCCTGTGTATACATATATGAAAGATATCTCTCAAGATTTGAGCGCTTTGCATTCGTACGCTTGGCACGGTAAAAATTCATAACCGGACCTTCTATACTGTCTTCCTGCAATCGTCGGGTAAACTGTTTTAACTTTGGAGGGAGTCGCTTATCTGTCTGCTTTTTTGTCATATCTTACTGATTTCCAACATACGCCCGATCTCGGATGCAGGTCTTGGCTCATCAATATAATAACCCTGGACAAAATCCACACCCAAGCTACAGACCTCATCGAAGACAGACGCGTCACAGACAAACTCGGCCACAGTCCGAGCCCCTGTCATACGGGCAAAGCCATTGATCGTCTCTGTGATATTCTTGCTCTGCTGATCCGAGACTATATTTTTGACAAACTGCCCATCGATCTTTATATAATCTGCTTCCATCAACATCAGATGGGCAAAGTTGGAGTTCCCCGTACCGAAATCATCGATAGCTATTTTAAATCCCAGTTTTTTCAACTTGTCAATCGTGACTATAATATGGTTTTCATCCTTATATTTTCCCGTTTCCAGAATCTCTATGATGATATTCTTGGTCCCCATCCCGAACTCCAGGACCATCGACTGGATATCATGCATCAGATTGGCCTCTTCAAAGTCCTCGAAAGAGGTGTTGATCGAGAATTCGACATCCGGATACTGTCGGGCCACACCGAATACCGAACGCAGCATCAGTAAGGTGATATCAGTCAGTTTACCCATCTTTTTAGCAACGTCTAAAAACTGAGAAGGCGAAATAACTTCATTTTCCTCTATCATTCTTACCAAACACTCAAACTTACAGACCTTTTGCTGCTTAACATCATAGATAGGCTGGAAGTAAGGCACCAGCCTCTTCTCATGCAGAGCGCTCTGAAAACGCTTCGCCCACTCCTGATTCTGCTTGAAAATCTCCTTTTCATTATGTTCTTCATCATAGGTAAGGTATTTGATATGCTCCTGCCTTCGAGCTTCATCCAGAGCGATGTCAGCACGTGAGAACAAAGGAAGCTCACTTTGGGCAAAAGGCAATGCAAGAGAAAGCGTATAGTTCAGTGCGATATCAAAATCATCAAGATGAATATGTTCAAGTGAAAGCCTGTTGTAAAGGTATTGAAGCTCGTCTTGAAGATGGACCTTGGCATCTGAGCGCAATGCAAAGGTATCGTTGTAGATCCGATAGAGTTGCATCGGTGAACGCGGGAACTCATGCAGCATACGTATCAACTCGGACAGGACTCTGTCAGCGATCTTTGGTCCATAAATATTTTTGACCATCTTGTAATTCTCAACACATATCAGTATCAGGGTGGAGTTCTCTCCGATATCCATCTGGAGTTTATTCAGGTTGGGAAGGTGTGTCTGCAGGTCAAAGTACAACTGTTCAAGTAGCTTTGCATGCGCTTTGCGAAGATTTGTCTGCAAAATGCTTATCTCGTTGATATCACTCTGATGCAGATTGAGACTTCTCTCATCAAACAGCATCTGTGAAATCTCAGCGATCTCTCCGACAGGTTGTGAGATCAGATTGCTCACTGATTTTGCCTGGTTTCGAATAAAGAAAAAGAGAATCAGGTGAATAGATGCGATGATGATCAAAGAGATTACCCCGTACTTTCGTGTCTGAAAATAGACGGCATTGATCTCTTTGTTGATCGCATCTTTTTTAGCGATCAGAATAAGTTCCAGACCCGTACCTTTAAGCATCTTTTGAAAAAAAACAAAGTTCGATTCATTCCCTTCAGGACAGACAAAAGGCTCTAAATTCCCCTCTTTGGCACCTTCATACAAGGCATTAAACGAGTGTACTCCAAAATCCTTGTAAAAGGTTTTCTCATCCGATGCAAAGAGGACATGTCCCTGCCTGCCCAGAAGGATAATGTATGCATCAAAAGGAAGACTCAAATCACTGATTTCACGCGTGTTTTCAACCGTCAATGTCATCCCGACAACACCTCTCATCTCATCACCCACATAGATAGGAGCGACGACTGATCCTATCTGGCCAAGTCTCATCGCCCATGGTTCCTGAAACAGGGGAATAAAGATCGTCTTTTTATCGGGGTTATGCTCGGCATCCGCTTTAAAATAGTAGCTTTGCCCCGTCGAATCCAGATTTGGTGAGAGTTCATCCTTTACCACAATCCTGGGGTAATACATCGAGTAATATTTCCCTATATTGACCCATGCGGAATCGACGACCCCCTTGTATTGCTGCATCACAGCATCCATAGAGCGTTCAGCCAAAGAAAGGACTTTCAAGACCTCCTTGTCCTTCTCATTTAGAGCGTCAAGGTTCGTCGTATATATCGAAGATGGACCCTCACCCTCCCTAATAAAAAATCCCTCATCATAGACGAATGAAAGGTGTTCATCACTGAAGTTTTCACTCTCCACAAAGAGTGACTCAATGATCATTTTTAAGATAGAAGCATCTTTTTGGACACGCTCTATCTTCGAATCCATTCGTTCCGTCACCTGGTATGAGACCTCTTCAAAACTTTGTGCTGCCGTATTTTGGATCAACGCCTCATTTTTATCTTCTTGCAGAAAACCGAAGACAAAAATCAAGATGATCAACACAAGTTCGATCAGGACAATCGGAAGTAAGGCAGACTTGAAGATACGTTCAAGAACGAAACTATGAAGGCTTTGCATTCTTCCACCTGTTTTTTTATTTATTGTAGCATCTTTATATTACCATTTTTTATAGTTAGTATTCAGCTTCTACCCCCAGATTCACAAAAAGTGCTAAGGCTCTTTGTCTAAGTCAACCATCTCATCAAAATTTATGTTGCAATTGGCTAAAATCACGGTGACTGTATTTATACGGCAATATTTTTAGGTATTGCCGTATAAGCACAAGTATTTTTAAAAAGAGAATCATGTCAGTCAAACAATATATCTTAGAGACAATCAAAAAACGCCCTCTTATTATTGATGGGGCGATGGGAACCCAGCTTCAGGAAAGATCGGATCGAATCACACCGGAACAGTGGGAAGGTAACGAGGGGTGTAATGAGCTACTTAACGTGACTGCACCGGAAATACTTGAAGAGATTTTTCATGCCTATTTGACTGCCGGTGCTGATCTGATCACGACAAACACATTTGGCTCTTTCGACTGGGTACTTGATGAGTATCAGATCGGTCATCGCGCTTATGAGCTTACCAAGGCTGGTGCCGAAATCGTAAAACGCCAGTGCGAGAAGTTCTCGACACCTGAACACCCTCGCTTTGTCCTGGGCTCTATCGGACCGGGGACAAAACTCCCCTCGCTTGGCCATATGCATTATAACGAGATGCTTTCAGGATACACCGAATGTGCCCTTGCCCTGATCGATGGCGGGACTGATATCTTCTTGCTTGAGACCTGTCAGGACCCTCTTCAGATCAAGGCCGCTCTGCATGCCTGTGAGGCCGCTAACAAAGAACGCGGTACCAAACTCCCTATCATGGTCTCGGCAACCATCGAGCTCTCAGGGACCATGCTGATCGGGACAGATGCACAGACCATTGCGACTATCCTGGAGCCTTTTGACATCATCTCACTCGGGTTTAACTGTGGGACCGGACCGGAACAGTACGGTAAACATATAAAGACGCTCTCTGAAGTCTGGGGCAAACCAATCTCTATCCATGCCAATGCAGGTCTGCCACAAAATCGCGGCGGCTACACCTACTATCCGATGGGACCGGATGAGTTTGCCCAGAAGCAGGAAAGCTTCCTGGATTATGACGGTGTCGCATTCTTGGGCGGATGTTGTGGTACGACACCGCAGCATATCCGTGCCATGGTCGACAAGGTATCATCCATTACTCCGAAGGCACCACAGGGGTCTCAACCAACATCACTGGCCTCTCTTTTTAACACTGTTCCTTTGATGCAGGACCCTGCTCCACTGCTTATCGGGGAGCGCTCCAACGCAACAGGTTCAAAGGCATTCAGAGAACTTCTACTCGCAGAAGACTATGAAGGGACACTCAGTGTCGGGCAGCAACAGGTCCGTGCAGGTGCTCATGTCCTGGATGTATCTGTCGGTTTTGCCGGACGAGACGAGACGACAGATATGCACAAGGTAATGGCACTCTATGCTCAGAAGATAGCCCTTCCTCTGATGCCGGATTCGACACAGACAGCTGCTTTGGAAGAAGCACTCAAGATGATAGGAGGGAAGCCTATCATCAACTCGGTCAACCTCGAAGACGGAATCGAAAAGTTTGATGCCGTATGTTCACTCGCTAAAAGATTTGGTGCTTCTCTGGTCTGTCTGACTATCGATGAAGTTGGTATGGCAAAGACTCTGGAGACAAAGATCCAGGTCGCCGAACGCATCTATGAACGTGCGACCAAGCTCCATGGTATCAACCCGGAAGACCTTGTATTTGACGTGTTGACCTTCACACTCGGTTCGGGTGACGAGGAGTATCGTGATGCAGCGATTCAGACCATCGATGCTATTCGCGAACTTCGCAGACGCCATCCGGAGGTCGGTACGACACTGGGACTTTCCAATATCTCTTTTGGTCTGGACAAAGATGCAAGACCGTATCTGAACTCCATCTTTTTGGACCACTGTATCAAAGCGGGACTGACCTCTGTCATCATCAATGTCAAACACATCATCCCGCTGAACAAGATATCCCAGGAAGACCAGGATATCTGTAACAATCTTCTCTTTGACAAGAAACCCGATGGACAGGCTCTCTTTGAGTTTATCGAACATTTCTCCTCCAAAGAAGCTGTTGACAATGAAGCAGAGGATGAGGCCTTCAATGCACTCAGTGATGAAGAGAAGATATCAAAGCTTCTTATGGACGGTGATAAAGAGCGCATGATTCCTCTTGTCGAAGAAGCGCGTCACAGCATCGCCCCTGAGATAATCGTCAATGAGATCCTCATCGATGCGATGAAAGTGGTAGGAGAGCTCTTCGGCTCCGGCCAGATGCAGCTGCCTTTCGTCCTGCAATCCGCCGAAACCATGAAAGCAACAGTAGACCATCTGAATCCGTACCTTCCAAAAACAGAAAAGACAAGTGTGACAACACTCGCCTTGGGAACGGTCAAGGGAGATGTCCATGATGTCGGGAAAAACCTTGTTGATATCATCCTGACTAACAACGGCTTCAATGTTATCAACCTGGGAATCAAAGTAGAACTCGATACCTTCCTCAAAGAACTCAAGGAGTCAGATGTCTCCGCTATCGGAATGAGCGGTCTTCTGGTCAAATCGACACAGGTGATGAAAGAGAACCTTGAAGCGATGAAAGAGGCCGGTATCACTATCCCTATATTGCTTGGAGGAGCTGCACTGACACGCAGTTTCATCGATGACTTCTGCCGTCCAATCTATGACGGTCCTATCTTTTACTGTAAGGATGCCTTTGACGGAGTGACAGCGATGAGTCGTATCGAGGCGGGTAACCTTGATACGAACCTGCATGGTGATGCCAAAGCGGAAGAAGGCCAGAAAGAGAAAAAAGAGGTCATCATCCCGCCTTTCGAAGAACTTAGTATGCCTTCACGTGATGTGAAAGTGCCTGTTCCACCGTTTTGGGGCCGCCGTGTGATGGAAGTCGGAAAAGACTTCCCGATAGAGCTTGCTTTCGAATGGATCAACCACAAGATGCTCTTTAAGCAGCGTTGGGGATATAGCTCCAAAGGTATGAGCAAAGAGGAGTATGAGAAACAGCTCGAGACCAAAGTATGGCCGGCATATGAACGTATCAAGCAGCAGTTCCTCGATGAAGGGCTCTTTGAGCCGACCGTCATCTACGGCTATTTCCCGGTGCGTTCAGATGATACAAGTTTGCTTGTCTTCGACGAGAGTGAAGGCTATAACACTGAGCAGGATATCAATACAGAGCCATTGAAAGATGTCATGGGAAGAGCAGAACATCAGTTCAGCTTCCCGCGCCAAAACAAGAAGCCACACCGTGCACTCTCGGACTTTTTCCACCGTGACCGTCACGATGTACTGGCGATGACCTGTGTTTCCGCAGGAAGCAAGCTGAGTGAGTATGAGAAGACGCTTTATGACAAAGGCGAGTATACGGAATATTATATGGTGCATGGCCTGGGTGTAGAACTGGCAGAAGCCCTCGCAGAGATCGTTCACAAACAGATACGGCTTGACCTTAATATCTGTGATGACGAAAAACCGGTACTTTCCGATGTACGTATGAACAAGTATCAGGGTGCCCGCTACTCTTTTGGATATCCTGCCTGTCCGGACCTGGAGCTTAATGTGCCTCTGTTCAAACTCTTACGTCCTGAAGAGTTTGGCATCGAGTTGTCCGAGACTTTCCAGATCCACCCTGAGCAGTCCACCTCTGCACTCGTAGTCTATCACCCGAACGCGACCTACTACAACATCTAATTCCGTACAGGTCGTCTAAAGTTCGTTATAATGGTGTAAATTTTTCAAGGATATGCATGAAAATCTACCTTACACTTCTTCTGTTCATCAGCACTCTTTTTTCAGGGGATATCGATCCCAAACCTTTCAAATCAGTACCGATGTTCTCTGCACCTCATATCAAGGTAAAAAAAGCCTATGACCATGGTCCGCTTTACGAACTTCAATTAGAGATTGCCACGCCGCGCGGTGCCCAGCTTACAACAGCCTATTTGACGAAAGACAAAAAAGTCGTCCTTATCGGGGATGCTATGGATGCTGTCAGCGGTGAAAGTTTCAGACGACCGCTTGACATGGCTTCCATTCGCAACGATGCTGACATCACCTTCGGAACCGGGAAAAATGAATACATCGTCTTTACCGACCCAGAGTGCCCCTACTGTGTCAAGTTTGAAAAGATGTGGCCAACTCTGGAGAAAAAAGTGAAACTTTATGTCTTTTTCATGCCGCTTTCTCATCACAGAAGTGCCGTTCAAATGTCATACCATGTGATGAAGCAGAAAGACAACCAAGCCAAGATAAAAGCCATTCTGGACATGGCCCATGGAGACACCAGCTATGAACGTTTGACAATGAGTCAGCAGATTCATGACCTATTCGCACAAAAGATAGAAAAAAACAAAGTCCTTGCCAATGAGTTCGGTGTACGCGGGACTCCGGCGGTATTTGACACCAAAGGCGAACAGGTCATGTGGAACACCCTCGGACAGTAAATGTTAAGCTACAGCCAATGGTTCGAGATGCATGCAGACAAGCATCATCTATTGACACAGAGACTTCTTAATGAGGGACTCAGCCAAAGTGAGATCATTGACTACTTTCATTTTGAGAACATGGTCAAAAACGAGCAAGATTTCTGTGAACTCTACAAAAGCAATACCAAGTGCCACGATATGGAAGAACTCAACTGCTACCTTTGCGCCTGTCCTAACTTCCGTTTTACTACGCAGCCGCAACCAAAAGATGGTAAACTAATCCACTCCCATTGTGCTATCGATTCAAAAGACGGTGCCATCTTTGAACATGACGGCAACATCCATCAGGACTGTTCAGGCTGCCTGGTCCCGCATCATACCTCTTACATCTCCACACATTTTAATACCAGCTGGCGTGAGATAATGAAAAAGTGTTCAAACACCTAATCCCCTTTCAAAATATAGGTTATACTTATAAATAACCTTGCACAGAAAGGATAACTATGTCTAATGAAGATCACAATATGGATCACACACCGACATCGTGGGACAAGGAGTCTACAGTATCTGCTTTGCAATCCTCAGACTTGGATC
>JBFFSC010000020.1:0-19347 GCA_041572615.1 Sulfurimonadaceae bacterium | reverse complement strand
TGACAGTCAAAAAGACCGTTAAAGCAAAATAACCGTAATGCGAAAATTCACCCAGAGTCATACTATACTTCTTACTTCAGCGAATTCAAATACGCAATCAAAGCTACGATCTCAGGAATCTTTCCTGCTGCAACCATATCTTTCACGTCTTGGTTTTTCATCTCTGCCGCAATAAGTTTAGCATCAGCCAAAGCTTCCGCGCGTGCACCTTCAACAGTGTCTGCCAAAGGAACTTGAGTTGTTGAACCATCTAACATCGGGATATCTTTGTTATACGGCACGTTAAACATCTTATTTACAGTTACCGCTTCTGCCCATGCAGTATCAACATCCGCCTCATTTGTAAATGTCCATGGATATTTCGGCATGATAGAACCTGGAACAACTGCAGCAGGATCCATCATATGGTTTTCATGCCAATCAGTTGTACGGTAGTTACCTACACGCATAAGATCCGGACCGGTACGTTTGGACCCCCATAAGAATGGACGATCATACGCATATTCACCACTTAACGAGTAAGTACCGTAACGGTCTGTCTCACTCTTAAACGGACGAATCAGTTGAGAGTGACATGCATTACAACTCTCTTTAATATATACATGACGACCTGTCAGTTCAAGTGTCGTGTACGGCTTTGTCCCGATAAGAGGACGAGATTGCTGTATGAAATGTGGAATAATCATAACCAAACCGGCAAATGCGATAACGATGAAGATTCCAACACCAAAAAAGAATGGACGTTCTTCTAACCAATGAAACATATAATCTCCCTTCCCTTACGCTGTTGCCATAGGCGAAGCATTTTGAAGCTCACGTTCCTCTACAGGACGAGCCGACATAGTCTTAAGTATGTTGTAGATAAAGATCACGAAACCTGCAAGGTACAAGATACCACCAACAGCACGGATAATATAATAAACATGTAATGCATCAACCGAATCGATGAACGAGTAAGCAAGATTACCATATTCATCAACCGCACGCCACATCATACCCTGTGTGATACCTGCGATCCACATAGATGTGAAATAAAGGATAACACCCAGTGTCTGTATCCAGAACTGTGTATTCATCAATGCTTTAGAATAGATCTCACGCTTGAAAACACGTGGAGCCATGTGATAAAGCGAACCCATAACAATAAATCCAACCCAACCAAGAGCACCATCATGAACGTGACCGACGATCCACTCCGTAAAGTGCGCGATTGCATTAACAGACTTGATCGACTGAATTGGACCCTCAATCGTAGCGAACATATAGAATGTTGACGAAAGAATCAAGAACTTGATAATCGGATTCTCAGCGACTTGTCTCCACTCACCCTTCATTGTAAGAAGTAAGTTGATTGCAGAACCCCAAGAAGGCAAAATCAAAATTACAGAGAAGATTGAACCCATCGTCTGCATCCAGTCTGGAACTGTAGAGTAAATAAGGTGGTGTCCACCTGCCCATACGTATACGAACATCAATGACCAGAATCCAAGCAGAGAGAGTTTATATGAATAAACCGCTTGACCTGACTCTTTTGGAAGGAAGTAGTAGATCATACCAACAAGAGGAACCGTCAAGACGAAACCAACTGCATTATGACCAAACCACCATTGAACCATCGCACCTGAAGTCCCAGAATAGACAGATACACCATTCATAATGTCACCTGCACCTGCAACAAAATACGTTGGGATAACAATATTGTTCATAATAAACAGCATTGCAACGGCAAGGAATGACGCCATAAAATACCACATAGATACATATAATGTCTTCTCTCTACGGATACCAACTAGACCAGCAATACCAAGTCCCCAAAATACCCAGAAAATTACGATCACAAGGTCAAGTGGCCACTCTAGCTCAGAGTATTCGTTTGACTGACCAATACCTAGGAAAAGTGTAACAACAGCAAGCAAGATCGCTAGAAAATATGTCCAGAAGTGAAGTTTCCCTACTGTCATCAAAAATTTTGACTCTGCCATAGAAACTTTCAGAACACGTTGTCCTATATAGTACCAACCTGCAAAGATACCACTCAATGTAAATCCGAAGATTACACCTGATGTGTGAATTGGTCTAATACGACTGAAGTTAATATATTCAGCCAAAGTGTCGCCAAGGATATAATTAACCTCTGGCCATGCCATCTGTAGGGCAAGAACTACACCTAGTAACATACCGATAAATCCGAATAACAGTGTTGTCATTAAAAACATTTTTGCCACTGTGTAATCGTATTCTAATGGACGATTCTCCATATAAGCTCCCTTTTTCGAAATTCAAAGCCTAAGCACCTTTGTACTTTGCCATCTCTTATAAAATAAGATAGACAGCAAAGCACAAAAGTTGCCTAAATCACCCAGAATGGTAACATAAAAAAATCTCGAGAAAGCTTAAATTTTAATTTGAGATAAAAATGTGATAACTAGCAAAAAATATTTATATTTTTTTAAGATAAGTATTACTTATGAGCTTTCAAGCAAGTCTGGTAGAGCTAAAAGAAGGTTTTTAGAAATTCAAAACATTTTTTTCAAGTTAAGTTCGACTTTCAATTAAAATAAAGACAGATTATATTCCACACTTTCCGGAACCGCATTTATGCGATGTATTTTGCGTTGGATCTAAATAATTTTTATAATTTTCATAAGCTTTATATAGTGTCAACCCACCATAGAATACTATAATTAAAGCTGATATTTCAATCATGATATGACGAAAACGGTTTTGTGAGATAAAGCCGACTAGAAAGCCCAAGCTGAAAAGGGTCGGGATAGTCGAAATTCCAAAAAGTAACATGACAGTAGCACCCAAAAGTGCCGATTTTGTGGCAATCGCAGTGATCAGCATCGTGTAGACCAGTCCGCAAGGGAAAAACCCGTTTAAAACACCCAGGGTAAAGAAACTGAACGTCGAATGTGAGTTTAATTGGGAGAAGAAAAGCTTTTTAAACCATTTTGTTCGTGTAATCGGATATTCAATGTAGGAGAGTAATTTCAGGCGGCCTGAAAGAGAGAGCCCCATGATGATCATCATAAGACCGGCGAGCGTAAACATGATCATACGCATCATCGGTGTTGCATCCCAAAGTGACCCAAAAAAACCAAAGAGTGCCCCTAAAAAGGTATATGAACTGATACGACCGATATTATAGAAGGCATGTCCGCTTGCTTGTGAGACTTTTGAAGTCGAGGCATCCATTTTCGCAGCGGTATAAGAGACGATAAAACCACCGCACATACCGATACAATGACCTAAACTTCCAAAAAAACCAAATAACAGTATTGCCAGAAGTTCCAAGGAGCCATATTCGTAAAAACTCAACCTACGTCCTTTGTAAGACTGTATAATAAAAAAGCCCAAGGGGAGAAGATGGGCTTAGGGAGAATGATTTAGCTTTGAGCCGATAGTTTAACAAGCCTGTGTTACAAAAGTGTTAACAGCTCTTCCCCACATTTTCAAAAATATCCCTTTACTGAAAATTTACGCCGCTTCCATGAAAAGATGTCAGCAAGCTGAACCTTTTACCTATTTCCCCATTAACGATAAAAACTGCGAGAAGATATAAGCGCTCTCTTTTGGTCCCGGGCTTGATTCCGGGTGATGCTGAACAGAAAATACATGTCCGCTCTTATAACGCAGTCCTTCTATCGTATTATCAAAAAGATTGGTATGAGTCACCTCTGCGATCTCAGTGATATTGTCCGGTACATTATAGTTATGGTTTTGAGCCGTGATCTCAACCATACCGCTCTTTTCGTTCTTAACAGGATGGTTACCGCCGTGGTGTCCGAACTTCAGTTTATAGGTATCATAACCGTGAGAGATCGATAGCAGCTGATGCCCCAGGCAGATACCGAACATCGGTACCTTCGCAGAAATCAGTTTTTTGATCCCTTCCTGCTCTTTTTTAAGTACAAGCGGATCGCCCGGACCGTTTGAAAGGAAGACCCCGTCAAGTTCGCCCTCTGATACACGTTTGATCAGTGCATCTGCGTCAAATTCATTTGGAATGACTTCGACATCCATCCCCGCCTGCGTCAATTCGTTTAGAATATTGCGCTTGACACCAAAATCGATAGCGACAATCTTCGCTTTGGCCTCTGGAGCGTCCTGGTATTTAAAGTTGGTAGCATCATACGTCCCGTTTGTATGTTTGTAAGCTTCTTTTGTACTGACTTCTTCAATATAGTTCACGTCTTCGATACGAGGTGAGCTCTCAAGGACTCTCTTCAGCTCTTCCTTTTCAGAGATTTCTGTCGAAGCGATCATCATCATCGCACCCTCGGAACGCAACATCTTTGTCAGGAAACGTGTGTCGATATTACAGATGCCCATGACACCCTGCTCTTTTAAGAAGTTCTGCAAAGAGTCTGTTGCACGAAAGTTCGAGTAACGTTCTTGATACGTGCGTACAATGATCCCTTTTGTAAAAGCACCTTTTGATTCCATATCTTCTTCATTGACACCGACATTTCCGATCTCAGGCATCGTAAATGTAACGAACTGTCCGGCATAAGAAGGATCTGATGTGATCTCCTGATAACCTGTCATTGATGTATTGAAAACGATTTCACCGACCGATGTTGTCTCTGCTCCAAAGCTCTCCGCTTCAAGATACGTCCCGTTTTCAAGATAGATATAAACCTTTTTCATTACGCCAGGCCTCTTTTTGTCAACTCTTCGCGATAGAGTTT
Source organism: Sulfurimonadaceae bacterium (assembly GCA_041572615.1). Lineage (GTDB taxonomy): Bacteria > Campylobacterota > Campylobacteria > Campylobacterales > Sulfurimonadaceae. The sequence goes on along the minus strand of JBFFSC010000020.1, from coordinate 14,653 downwards.
TTCAAACAAGATCTCATAATCGTCAGTTCCCGGAATGATCTTTCGCTTATATGATTTGATCTTCTCATATACTGCGTCTTCTATCGCATCATTATCTGAAATGAAATTTGTCATCGCTGCAAAGATGATGTTTTTGATACGTATCTCTTCAATGTCGAAGTGGATCAGATCCTCTTCATAAAGCTCATCCAATATCTTATGTGCAAGGTCTGAGAACCTGTCGTCATAAGAGAGGATAACACCAAACTCAGGTGCGATCTTCTTTTTGATCATAAAGAAGAGCTGTCTGTCATCAACGTTCTGTTCATCCATCGCATCTTCATTGGCTTCGAGGATATCATGGACTTTCTCTTCAAGTGCCGCTTCCTGCTTGATACTTGCTTCAAGTACCTTGCGTGCTTCTTCTGCAACAGGTTCAAGACCTCTTGTCATTTTGACAAGACCACTTTTATTTAATTCAATCGCCACCCGTTGTGCAATCAGAGGTGTATGTTGCAGTTTTATCTTCATTGAAGCGCCTTCAGAATAATTTTTAGGATTTTATCCTATTTAAGGTAAAGGTTTGATTAGAAAATATTGATTTTATTGATGCCGTGCTGTAAATTTTTTTCTACTTCTGAGAATGTACCGGGCCATCGCCGTTATTTCAGTTTTGACCTTGGTATGAAGTTCTAAAGACCTACTCTTCGACCTTGCTCATCATCTGCGTCATCTCCGATGCCTTTTGCGCATCCATCTTTCCCAGAATCTTTGCCATCGTTTTAGGTTTCAAAGAGGTCAAGATATCACTGGCTGCCTGCGGTTCAAGTTTGCTGAGAATATCGGCTGCAGAAGCTGCTTTCATCTTTGCATAGGTCTGTGCGACCTTGTCCATCTTTTGCTCTTTCAGTGCTTTAAGCGTCTCTTCGTTCTTCTGCAGTTTTTTAGCGACCTCTTCTTCACGCTGTTTGAGATCCTGCTCTTGTGCGTCAAGCTTGGCCTCTTTCTCGGAAAGTTTGGCTTCTTTCTTTTTCAAAAGCTCTTCCGTCGCTTCTTTAAGTGCATTCAGAGCCTGTTCCTGCTCGTCGATACGTTCTAACTCTAAGATGAGCTCTTGCTTACGTTCTTCAAAGACTCTTGTACAATCATAGAGTTCGCTTTTGGCCTGCATGTTGATTGCCAAAAGCACTGTAAACATAACGACTGCTAAAAAGTTTCGCATCAATCTTTCCTGTTAAAAGCCATCAAAGCGACCTCATCAAGGTCCTTTGCCTCCTTGCGTTTTTGCGCATCGAGGATCTTTTCTATTTCATTGGTTTCAAGATATTTGAATTTTTCGTGTTCTATGTTAGCAGTTTTGAGCTGTTGCATTGCTTTCATCAATGCATTTTCAGCCATGATAAGATTATGTTTGTTAAAACCTATTTCATCCTGGACTCTATGTTTTAACAATTGCATCTGTCTAAACAATGAGAAGTCTCCGCCAGTAGGCATCTCCATACTGCGTAGCTCCTCATAGGAAGCATCTATCTTCTCTTTTATGATTTTGATCGTTTCATGACAGGACTGAACAGACTTCTCCATCATGTCCAGTCGCTCTTTTTTTATTTTGACAAGAGCACTGTATTGTGTTTTCAAGGGTTATGCCTTTCTGTTCGGCTTTGCCTTTTAAGAAGGAGGAAGATCACTGCATTAACATACATTTCTTCCCTTTGTTAGCTTATAGTTGTATGGTATCGTTTCTGTCCGGAGAAGTCGAGACCAGACCGATCTTTGTCTCTGTTACCTCTTCCAAGAACTTCAGGTAAGTCTTGGCTGTTTCAGGAAGTTCATCCCATGAACGGACACCCTCTGTCTTGTCCCAACCTGGAAAAGATTTATAGATAGGTTTTGCATTCTCGATGTCAGATGGCATATAATCGATCTCTCTTCCTTCATATTCATAGGCAACACACATCTTCACTTCATCAAAACCATCAAGGACATCAAGCTTCATGATAGAGAGCTGGTCACATCCGTTGATACGTGATGCATGTTTACATGCCACTGCATCAAACCAGCCACAACGGCGGGGACGGCCTGTAGTCGTTCCAAACTCATGCCCCTGTTCACGCAATTTATCACCTTCTGCTCCAAAGTCCTCAGTCGGGAACGGACCGTTACCGACACGGGTACAATATGCTTTGACGATCCCCGTGATATTACCGATGTCTTTTGGTGAGATACCAAGACCGGTACAGGCACCGGCAGAGATCGTAGAAGATGATGTCACGAAAGGATAAGTACCATGATCAATATCAAGCAGGGTTCCCTGTGCTCCCTCTAAAAGGACTTTTTTACCCTCTTTCATAAGATCCCATGTCATCTTCGTCGTGTTGCAGATAAAAGGAAGCAATACTTTTGCGTATTCGATCAATTCAGCCTGTAGTTCAGACTTGGACGGAAGCGAGATATCCATCGCTTTGAAAACTGCTGCATTTTGCTCAAAGTGTTCCATGATATCTTCAGTCAACTTCTCGATATCCTTAAGTTCACCCATTCGGTGACCGGAACGCGAGATCTTGTCCGCATATGAAGGACCGATACCACGACCCGTCGTACCGATAGCCTTGTCACCACGCATTTTCTCTTTCGCCTGATCGATAGCGATATGGTAATTAAGGATCATATGGGCAGATTCTGATACGAAAAGACGTCCTTCAAGCTTCTCAAACTGTTTCATCTCTTTGATAAGTGCTTCCGGACAGACGACAACGCCGTTACCGATAATGTTAAGTGCTGATGGGTTCAAGATACCAGACGGAATAAGGTGAAGCGCATATTTCGTCCCGTCGACCCAGATGGTATGGCCAGCATTGTGACCGCCTTGGTAACGTGCTACGGCATCAAATTCCTGTGCAAGAAGATCGACGATCTTTCCTTTTCCCTCATCACCCCACTGGATACCAACGATTAAATCTGCTTTCATTTACTTATTACCTTTTGAATCTTCTAATTTTTCTATTATCTTGTCTGTGTAAAGTGCGAATCCGACCGAAGTCACATCGTCATTTACATAACGTCCACCCCGAGCATAGACGTCATTGTTCTCTATCATACGGAAATAGAGCTCATCATAATAGAGCATCTTTGCATAATAGAGTGGTGCAATGACGAAATTGTCATATGTGATGTTCTCTGCCAACTCTTTGATCCGCTTGAGCTCGACCTTTATCGTCTCAGGCACAACCTCTATCACGCCATCGATATCCTCTAGTTTTTCAAGATAGATGATATCTTTTAACCAAGAGACCTTCTTGTCTAAAAGTTTTTGGATGTTGATATGCCTGAAGTCATCCAGGTCAATACCAAGCTCTTTCGAAATCAACTGCGGAATACGGATATTCGAGATCTGAAGCAGCGGTTTGATCTCCAATGCCGTGAGAATATCAACTGCTGATTGCAGCACGGTAGAGAGGTTCTTCTCTCCGATATATTCCGCCCCGATCTGATAGACCTCTTTAGAAGGGTACATATAGATAGGCTGAATATAGAACCATTTCTGATGCGTCGTATTACGCCCCAATCGTTTATCCAGCAGACGCACCACGTCGATTGTAGAATCTGCACGAAGTGTCAATTGATAGTTCTGCGTATCGTTCACACGGATAAGCTCTTTCTCATTGGCAATGCTAAGGTGCTGGTGATATGAGAAAAGCGGTGTGATCAACTCTTCATAGTTTTCTGCATACAGGATGTCAGAAGCTACTGTTTCAATCTTACGTTTGATCTTGGCAGTCTCTCCGAAATAGAGTTTTGTCCCCGAAGGAATCTCATGTTCTAACATCATCCTTAGGCTTCCAGTGCTTTAAAATAAAGCTCGTTATAGACCTTGTTCGCTGTACCGTCATAGGCACGTCGATCAAGCTTAGCCAGAGCGAGTTCAACGGCATTGACGACCCATGCCGACTCGTACGGTTTGATCAATCCCATCTGATTGATACGGAAGATCTTGCCTTTTAGATGATCCTGCCCACCTGCAACGTTTACATCATACTCTTTCTTCAAGATGTTTCTGATCTCGTTCGCATTGACATCATCGATTGTTGTCATCGACTTTGCAGGGCTGCTAGGATAAGAATGCAGACCAATCGCTTCAAGTGCGCCACGTGTAGCAATAGCACGGGCAGCTGTCTCTTTATAGAGTTTCTCCAAACCGCCTTGGGCATCGATCTCTTTCAAGATAGCGTTCAAGCCAATCGTCAGTGTTGTCGCTGCTGTCCAAGCTGTTGTGTTTTGTCTCTGCTTTTTGATCTCGGTAGCCAGGTTCAAGTAATACCCTTTACCTGAACCTATCTTTTCGATACCGGCACTGCTAAGTCCAAGAATAGCAAGACCTGGAGGAAGCATAAGTGCTTTTTGACTTCCTGCCAGAACAGCATCAATATTACTGACATCGATCTTTTCAACACCGATCGCCGTAATGCCGTCTGCAATGATCATCACTTCAGGACGAATCTTTTTGACTGCTTCTGCAATCTCTTCAACCGGATGACGAAGACCACCGGCTGACTCCGAAATCTGTACTGCAATCGCATCAATAGAAGGATTCTTCTCAAGTGCCTCTAATACATCCTCTACTGATGTCGGTGTGTTCCACTCATATTTCAGTTCAACATTTCCGAGCCCGTTGGCCTGTGCGATCTTTCCGAATCGCTCTCCAAACTTACCGGCATTGATATTCAACAGGGTGTTATGACACAGGTTGATGACGGCTGCTTCCATTGCACCTGTACCGCTTGTAGCCAGCATAACGACTTCATCGGTATTGAAAAGCTTGAACAGCTCTTTTCTTGTCTGCTCAAAAATAGCTTCAAATTCAGGTGTACGGTGATGGATTGTAGGCTCTGCCATAGCAAGGCGGATTGATTCTGGAACAGGGGTTGGTCCTGGTGTAAAAAGTAGCATTTGCTTCCTTTAGAAATAGGTCTTGTGTATATTTAAAAGAGGGGTTTACTAACCCATTTTTTAAACATACGGGCGCAATTATAGCGGAAGCTTTGTTAGAAGATGATAAATCCCGTCCATTACTTTTTAAAACTTTACGCTGCAGGTAACAAAGCATTGAAAACAGGCGCACTATTCGAGTATAATAATCAAAATTTTCAACGATGGGGCTATCGAAATGGACGATCTTTTTAAGCAAAAAGCAGAGAACTGGGACACACAAAGTATCCCCCAACAACTAAGCAAGTCTATCGGTCCGGCCATCATTGAACACATCGGACTCCATCCGGAGATGGAAGTGATGGATTTTGGAGCTGGGACCGGTCTATTGACATCACATATCGTTCCGCTCGTTAAAAGCGTAGCCGCTGTAGACATCTCACGTTCCATGCTTGAAAAGCTTGTTGCCAAACCTGAATTTCACAACAGGGTCACTGCCCATTGTCAAAACATCTTGCATGAACCCCTTCACCAGCAGTTTGACCTTATCGTCAGCGCCATGGCCATGCATCATGTCCAGGATACCCCTCGCCTGTTAAAAGGGTTTGCCAAGCATTTGAAACCGGGTGCGCTTATCGCCCTGGCCGATTTGGACAAAGAAGACGGAAGTTTTCACCCACCGGGGACAGAAGGAGTCTATCATCTGGGCTTTGAACGAGAAGACTTGTCTAGACAACTTGAAGAGGCCGGTTTTGAAGAGATCACCTTTTATACGGCCTATACTGTTACAAAAACAAATTCACAATTTCCTGTTTTTCTTGTTATCGCCAAAAAACAATAGACAATTCTTTGCACCTCTCTTTGATTCAGAGATTGTCATCTGGGTATAACCATTAATCTGCTATGCTTATGTTTTAAATTATTCAAGGATGTTTATGACACTGTATGAAGCCATTATTTTGGGGATTGTCGAAGGTATTACCGAGTTTCTTCCTGTCTCATCGACAGCACATATCGCACTTGCTTCACAGATGATGAGACTGCCTCAGGATGACTTTATCTATTCATTTAACATCATCATTCAAATCGCTCCTATCTTTTCGGTAATGTTCATCTATTCCCATACACTTTTACAGAGTCTTGATATATGGAAAAAGTTGATTGCCTCCTTTATACCTACTGGAGCGATAGGCTTTCTATTTCACAAACAGATAGAAGAGATGTTCTCTTCAAACAGCATTGTCTTATGGATGATAGCGACGGGGATCTTCTTTCTGCTCATCGAGTTTTTATATGCCAAAAAAGACCATTCGACAGAAGCACTTGAAAGTGTCACCTACAAACAGGCGATCACCGTCGGTTTTATTCAGGCACTCTCTTTAATCCCGGGAGTTTCACGTTCCGGAAGTACCATACTGGGGGGAATGCTATTGGGAATGAAACGTGAGACAGCTATGAGCTTCTCATTTTTATTGGCTATTCCGACGATGACAGCTGCATCAGGATACACTCTGCTCAAAGAGTATAGCTCACTCTCTTTTGACAATCTCTTCTTGATCATTATCGGATTCATCGTCTCGTTTTTTGTAGGATGGGCAGCCGTAAAAAGTTTTCTTGCACTGGTGTCAAAATATAACTTTACACCATTTGGGATCTATCTGATTGCCTCTGGAATACTGTTTGGATTGTTCGGTGTAGAACTCTAAAAAACTGTTTCTTATCATGGAATGTTTTTTGCTTTAGCTTTCTTATGGGTAACACATCAATAAAGTAAGGTGATCGCTTTATGATCATCTATAACATTTGCCCAAATAAGGATTACAGATGCCATTAAAAGCACTCAATGCGCTTGAACGTATTTCTCAATCACTTGAATCTTATCTATACTCGTTCAGCAAAAAAATATTATAAACTTTTTCGTAAAAGGGGGATCCCCTTTACGCGACTTTTCTACAAACCCCTTAAAGCTTTAATAAACAGCTTCTACTTTTCTCTCATCATCTTTATCATATGCAAGACAGGTTTCGCATTTGCCAGGGCCTGCGAACGATGTGAAAGCCTTGATTTGACCGAATCATCAAGTTCTGCAACGGTCTGCACATACCCCTTGGGAATAAAACAGGGATCATACCCGAAACCGCCATTACCTCTGGCCTCCGTTATGACATCACCATACATCCAACCGTGTGTCGTATATTCACCCTCTTTTGAGACAATGGCAATCGCTGCTGTATAGAAAGCAGGTGATGTTTTTAAACCTTTTGCCTTAAGGGCATCCATCAACTTATACAGATTGTCTTTGTCCGTGGCCTCAGGACCGCCATAACGAGCGGAAAGGACACCCGGGGCACCGTCAAGGGCTTCAACACTTATTCCGCTGTCATCCGCAAAGACGATGGCTTCCTCGTCTCCGAGTGCTTCGTATATAGCTTTTGCCTTGATCAGAGCATTTCCTTTAAAGTCCGGCTTGTCCTCGATGACCTCAAAGGGTTCGATCAAGTCACTGTAAGGAATAACCTCAAAATCACTGTACATGGCAGTAATCTCTCTTACCTTCCCCTTATTCGATGTCGCTAATACTAATTTCATTAAGTTACCTTAAAATCTTTCTATTATAATGCCGTATTTTATCAAAAGGTAGGTTATTTATATGTTTAAAACAATCTGGCCACTTTCTGCAATCCTTGCATTGCGTTTTCTGGGTCTCTTCTTAGTTCTGCCAATCTTGTCTGTCTACGCAATGGGTATGGAAGGAGCTACCGCGCTTTTAGTCGGTATTATCGTCGGTGGGTATGCACTGACTCAGGCCGTCTTTCAGGTCCCCTTTGGAAGTATCAGTGATAAGATAGGGCGCAAGCCGACTCTTGTCTTCGGCCTTCTCGTCTTTTTGGCCGGTTCCATCCTTTGTGCCGTCAGTGATAGTATCTGGGTCCTGATGCTTGGTCGTTTTTTACAGGGAGCGGGTGCTATCGGTTCCGTTATCCCGGCTATGATATCTGACCTTGTCCCGGAAGAGTCACGTGGAAAAGCGATGGCCATGATGGGCGGTTCAATCGCTTTGAGTTTTGCAATCGCAATGGGACTCGGTCCTGTGGTCGGTGCCTCATTCGGCGTTGCTTCTTTGTTTTGGATCACTGCCGGCATGGCTGTGCTTGCCATCGTCCTGGTCTTTGTCAAGGTACCGACGCCACCGCGTATTCATCATATCTACCACAACAGGATCAAAACAAAAGATATCTTCAAAGATAACAACCTTTTAGGGATGTTTATCCTTAACGGTATGCAAAAAGGGCTGATGACCATTGCCTTTGTCCTTATTCCTCTTATCATGACGGGTTCACTTGAGCAGGGCGGATTTGCTTGGGAGAAATCCGAACTCTGGATGGTCTATCTTCCGGCTATGGTCTTCGGTCTGATCGCAATGGGACCGGCAGCAGTCTTTGGTGAAAAACACAACAAGGCAAAACAGATCTTTTTGGTCTCCATCGTCCTTTTTATTGTCTCTTTTTTACTGATGGGATTGACAGACTCTTCAACACTCTTCATCGTTGGTGTCGTTTCTTTCTTTATCGGTTTCAATATGATGGAGCCGCTGGTTCAGTCTATTATCTCCAAGTATGCGAAAGTCCATCAAAAAGGGGCAGCATTAGGTATATCAAACACTGCTGCTTACCTGATGACCTTCATCGGGGGGACATTTGCCGGTCTTATGCTAGATTATGCTGACCGAAGCATGCTTGGTCTCAGCCTTGCCGGCGTAGGTGTTCTTTGGCTGGTCTGGACAGCAATGAAACTTTCAAATCCGATCAGACATGCGCACTTCTATACACCGACAAACAGTGTAAACATGGAGAAGCTTGAAGCTCTTGAGCACGATGCGATTGCGGAGTGGTACATCAATGAGACGGAAGACCTTGTCGTCATCAAATACCGCAAAGAAGAGATTGACGAAGAGGCACTCAAAGCAAAAATCTGTCTCTAAACTACTCTCTCAAAGTAGGACTTTGAGAGATCTTTCCCATTTACATTTGTACATATTATTTTATTTTAAAAGAGAGTTTCTGCTTTATCTTCATACATCAGATAAAGCAGTGCGTATAGAAGATTGGATTAGAGGTTCAAAAGATTGATGACATCGATCGTGTCACCCTTTTTCAGTGAACCGCTCTCCTCGCCTGTTACGGCAAGGGAACAGGGTCCGAGCATATTAGTCAAGATCGCCGATGAACCCACCTTCTTTCCGATAAAGTCCACTTCATAGCGTCCATTGGCATAGACGAGATTACATGGAGAGAACTCCGTCTTTTTAGCGCGCTTGTTAAAGTCTTGCATCAACACCGCTTCAATCTGCTCCAAACGTGCATCCTGAGAGAGCATACGGCGGATAAGAGGAATGACATACAACATAAAGGTCACCGTCGAAGAGAAGGCAAACCCCGGTAGACCGACAATGAACTTGTTCCCTTTCTTGGCCAACATGATATGCTGTCCGGGTTTTATCCGCACACCTTTATAGATAACTTCTGCACCAAGACGAGGGATGATGTCCTTGACAAAGTCATAATCACCCACACTGACACCACCGGTCGTCACGATTATATCTGCCGAATCCAAAGCGTTCTCAAACGCCTGTGTGATCGAAGACTCATCATCTTTAACGATCCCCAATTGAACAGCCGAAGCACCTGATTGTTCTGCCAGGGCTGAGAGTGTGTAGTTATTAGATGATCTGATTTGAGAGGCATGTGTAGCCGTCTCTCCAAGATCAAGTATCTCGGAACCGGTTGATAGAACAGCGACACGCGGTTTAATAAACACCGGTGCCATAACGATGTTCAGACTGGCCAGGACACCGATCTCTGCATACCCCAGTTTTGTCCCTCTTTTAACCAGAATATCGCCCTCTTTAAAATTCTCACCTACGGGCCTTACACTGAAGCCTTGAGGGACCTCTTCATTGATAATAATGGCATCATCCTGAAAGGTCACGTTTTCAATAGGGATCAAGGTGTCTGCGCCAGAGGGCATCAACGAACCCGTAAAGGTCTTGATACAAAAACCTGGAGTCACCTCGGCAATATGCTCCGCTCCCGCAGGATTGTCGCCAAGAACCTGGATCCTGCCGACCTGCTGATCCTCGGCCATGATCGCATAACCGTCCATCGCCGATGTCGGATAAGCCGGTGAGTTCTCTTTAGCAACAATATCTTCGGCCAATACACGACCAAGAGCATCCGATAAAAAGAGTCTTTCGACTGCTGTCGTCTTGACATCAACCGCTTCAAGTTGTGTCATCGATTCTTCATACGAGATCATTTATCCACCTTTAAAAGACCACTTCCTGCTATTTCAGTCGAACGATCCTTCGCATAAACACGTTTGCCCTCAATCAGATCATATTTCCATATCGGAGCACTTGCTTTAAAGTCTTCTACAAACTCCTCTATCATCTCCAAGGCCACACGACGTTTCGGTGAAAAGACGGCTGCAATATAGGACGACTGATGAAGGGGTACGTCACCGCGTGAGTGTGCCATCTTCAAAATAGCACCGGATTGCTTGGCTTTAAGAACCCACGCCTCATACCAGGAGTTCAAGATAGGTTCATAAATATCAAAACTGAGTCCGGATATCCCGTCTTCATCACGGATTGTCCCTATGAAAGGGATAAATGCACCATAATTACTCTCTGCTTCTTCTTGGTACCAGCGGGCAAGTGTCTGCTCGACCGGAACCGGTCCGTCAAATAGCTCTAACATCAACCACCACACACAGGAGGAAGTAAAGAGACACGGTCTCCACTCTTTAATTCTGTGTCCAGATCCATCACCATCGTATCGTTGACAGCTACAGCACAGGTCTCCAGCCATGTTTTAAGTTCAGCATCCTCACTGAGATGCAAAGCCACATCCTTGAGCGATGATGCTTCTAAAGAGATTTTATCTTTTTGTATTGGTCCTAAAAATTCTATTGTTACCACACAATACTCCATTATTTAAGGCATGATTTTTCAATCACCTTATTATTAATGATGCAATTATAGCTAAATCAATATTAGAGGTCTTATCTAGATAAAATCATTAATCAACATATCAAACTAAGTCTTCAAGGCAATCGTAGTGATAAAAACCCATCTACAAAACCCCTTAATAAACTCCTCATTCATGAGACTCTTTGTATTAACCAACACATACCTTTTCATCTCTCCAACGCTCTTACTTGGGTAGTTTATGAAGCTGAAGCTGATCATTTTTTATCATGCATAAGAACAAATTGCATTACAAATATGGTATTATTTGTGATATATTAATCTTAAAACTCCAGATTAGTACAATTTTAGTACAAAGTCGAAACATGTCTCAACTGCAAAAACTGCGAACTATTGTATTTGATAAGAATATGAACTTGGTCATACAATCAGACCCTATGTATCAAGTTCTCTTCGGGAACATCACGACCCTGACAGACTTCAATACCTTTCTTGCTAAAAACACGATGCTTGATGAAAGCTTTTTAAAAAGACTTGACCTTAACGGGAAAGAGTATCATGTCTGCTACAAAACCGTTGACAAAGCAGATACCTATGAGTTTCATTTTTTTCTCCTAAGTGATGACTGGGTTATCGTCGATCCGACTGGCCGACAGGACATCTATGATCATTTGACAGGACTTCAGACAGAACGCAGTGCACTCTCTCTAATCAGACATGAACTCAAACGGCACTCACGCGACGGCAGCATCTATACCGCCATCGTCGCAGATGTCGCCCACCTTAAAGACATCAATGAAGCCTTTGGCTTTCTCGCAGGTGATACGATTATCAGAAAAGTTGCAGATACTCTGAAAAAAACAACACGGGGTTCTGATGTCATCGGACGCTATAAAGGTGATAAGTTTATCATCGTACTCTACAAGACAGACCTGGAAGGCACAAAACATTACATCAAGAAATTTGAAGCAGCCTTGAACACGACAAAGTTCCACTTCAATGATGTCTACTTCAATGCAAAACTCAATTACGGGATCGCCCACTGTGTAAAAGACGACACCATTGACTTCCTTCTTGAAAGGCTTCAGAGCAGTCTGCTTAAAAGTAAACAGGACAACCCAATCCCTATCGAATATTTTTCGATGACAGACGACTCTTTCTAGATAGAGTTCTTCTCTATTTCAGCTATAATTTCGACATGATTTTCGGAAAAATTGAGTACCTTAACCTTTTACCCTTCCATGTATTTATGAAACGGTATCTAAAAGGCTCTGCACAACGCCATGCCTTACACTATAAACGTGGTGTTCCCTCACAGATAAATGAGGCATTCAAACGGCATAAAATCGATGCTGCCTTCATTTCCAGTATCGCTTCGAAAAGATGTCAATGCACTGACATCGGCATATTGGCACGAAAAGAGGTCCACAGTGTTATATTGTTGCCGGGAAAGACCAAGAGTGATACGGAATCTGCCACGTCTAATGTCCTCGCAAAGGTATTGAACCTTGAAGGAGAAGTTCTCATTGGTGACAAGGCTTTGAAACATTTTCTTGAACACGACGACAACGCCATAGATCTTGCCAAATGCTGGTATGAACAGCATAAACTTCCTTTTGTTTTTGCACGATTATGCTATCACGGCAGCTCTCATCAATATGAAAGGCTCTCCAAGAAGTTTCTAGCCTCATCACACAAAATCCCCTACTATATTCTTGAGAGGTCATCACAAAAAACAGGAATCGCTAAAAATGATATCTTAGACTATCTCAAGCTGATAGAGTACAAGATCGACCGCCATGCCCAACTCTCTTTGAAACGCTTTTTGCGTCTGGCACAGAAGCTGCCCAGATAATAAGCTTTTTTTAACATACTGCTAAGACAATCTGCTTTAGAATAGCACATTAACTATCTGGAGTACACTATGGCTGAAACCACTGACCTAGACGCAGTTTGTTCACAACTTTTACGACCTGATGACCTTAAAATACCCGCCAAACTTTTTGATCAGATCCAAAAAGAGAGAATCGTAAGTAGAATCACTCTGGATAAAGACAATGTTTCGATTAAAATCTACTCGACACAAAGACTCTATCTTTCAAGTATGACACCGGTTTTACATGACTTTGGTTTTACAATTATTGATGAAATAACTTACTCTATACCTAACGGGAAAGCTACAGTCTTTGTCAACCGGTTTAATCTTGATATCGATGAACTGGAAAAACTCAAATCATCCAAGGAAAATATCGAACGTATTATCTCTCTTGCACTTTTGGGAGAAAGTTTCGACAAATGCCAGTTATACTCTCTCGTTTACCTGGAAAACCTTTCACTTCGACAGGTCAAACTGATGAGAGCGATCATCGAATATCTCGATCAGGCTGTCTTGAGTTTTAACGCCAACGGTATTATCCAAACACTGAATCATCATCACCATATCACCAAGCTTTTCGTCGATTATTTCATCTGTAAGTTTGATCCCGATGCGAAACAGCGTACCGCTTGTCTGAAAAGTATAAGTGAGGACATTGAAGAGAAGATCAAAGCTGTCCCGAATATCCTTGAAGACAAGATCCTAAAGCTGACCTATACACTGCTGCAGTCACTTTTGCGTACGAACTATTTCCTGAACCAGGATGCCATTGCCTTGAAGATCCATACTGAGCTCTTCAGTGAACATCTAAAAGGCATTCAGCCTAAGTTTGAGATTTTTGTCTATCATCAAGCGTTCAGTGGACTGCATCTTCGTATGAGCAAGATCAGCCGAGGCGGACTGCGATGGAGTGAGCGCCATGAGGATTACCGAACAGAGATAAAATCTTTGATGATCACCCAGGAAGGAAAGAACTCGATTATCGTTCCTGATGGTGCCAAAGGCGGTTTTATTATCCGTAAAGAGAGATCAGAGATCACAAAAGAGTATTTTCAGGAGATCTATACAAAGTTTATCAACAACCTTTTAGATATGGTTGACAATGTTATCGACAATGAGGTTGTCACACATAAGAATATCATCACCTATGATGAAGAGGACACCTACTTTGTCGTTGCTGCCGACAAAGGTACGGCTAATATGAGTGATGTAGCCAACGAGATCTCGATTCAGCGCAACTTCTGGTTAAAAGATGCTTTTGCAAGTGGTGGTTCGAACGGCTTCGGGCACAAAGACCTGGGTATAACAGCAAAAGGCTCTATCATCTCGACCCAGCGCTTTTTTATAGAAAAAGGCGTTGATTTCTATAAAGACTCTATCACTGTTGTCGGACTGGGTTCGATGAACGGTGATGTCTTTGGAAACGGTATGCTGGAGTCAAAGGCCTTTAAACTTCTTGCTGCGATTAGTCACAGAGAGATCTTTATCGACCCCGACCCTATCCCGATGACAGCGTATGAGGAACGCCAGAGACTCTTTATGTCAAAAGATGGTTCCTGGAGTGCTTATAACCGGGGAATCATCTCAAAAGGCGGCGGCGTTTTTTTACGTTCAGACAAGTCCATCGAACTCTCCAATGAAATTAAAAAGATGGTCGGTACGACACGCAGTACACTCAGTGGAGAAGAGCTCGCTAAGAAACTGCTTTGCATGAAAGTCGATATGCTCTTCAACGGTGGGGTTGGAACCTATGTCAAAAGTTCTGATGAGAGTAATCTTGACATTGGAGACAAACAGAATGAAAGTGTTCGTATCGATGCCAACGACCTCAAAGCCTACTGCGTCTGTGAAGGCGGGAACCTGGGCTTTACGCAACGTGCCCG
>JBFFSC010000019.1:0-19444 GCA_041572615.1 Sulfurimonadaceae bacterium | reverse complement strand
GTTCGTCTCAAGAAACTCTTCAAAAAAGCTCAAGACCCGCTCATCTAACTCTACATTCTCATCGGTCACAGAGAGTACCTCTGCATTGACAAGATATTCCAGCTTGTCATCACCAAGCTCATTGGCAACCTCATGCACACCCACAAGACGGTTTCGCTTTTCAAAAAGCGATTCGAACACTTTTCTGTCATTGTAAAGCACATTAAGAAGACGGTTTATTGTTGTTATCAAGACGGCAAGCTTTTTAATTTTTATTTATTTTATCAAATTCGTTTAAATCTAAAGTAAACTTATTTGACATAGAGAGCATTCAGCAGATATTTTATATACTTTTTACATGAAATGGAAGATGACCTACAATAATAAAGATATGTCGGGATGCTCGGCCAGAGGCATCGCACTTCGTGACACGAAAGAGGAACTTCAGACGCTTGCAAAAGAACTCGAAGAGAAGATCTATAACATAAAGATAGAGAAAAACCAATCTGTCAAAAAGTAAATCAGCGCTTTCTTCCTACAAAGGAAGCCACCCGCACCTTCTCCCCTCTGAGGTTCGTCGTATCTCTTTCCGCATAGGAGATGATCTCAAGTTCGCCAAAAGCTTCCGGGAGCTCATTGCGCTTTAACAAGAAGGCCGGATTCGAAGAGGGATGGTACCCTTCACCTTTCCCTTCTCTCTCGACAAAGGTCTCATAGATAAACACTCCCTCACTTTTCAATGCCTTGATGATCTGTGAGAAAAGATTACGCTCAAGGTAGTTTATCTTGATAATAAGATCATAGTTCTCAGCATCCAGCTCGTAGGTATCAAGGTCAGCTTCTATCTTGTTAATGGCCTGGATATCTTTGACTTTTGAAAGTGCAAGGTCTGAGAGGTCTACGGCATCAACGACAAAACCCAGCTCCGCTAAAAAATGGGTGTTTCGCCCCATACCGCAGGCAATATCCAGCGCCCTTCCCTTATTGACAAGATGAATATTGTCTTTCAGGATATCAGAGGTCTCATGCGGCATAGGAAAGCCCTTAAGGTATTTTTCATTCCATCGTTCTTTATCACTAATCAAACTGCTCTCCTTATCCTTTTTTCAATACGATAAGTGCCTTGTCTTTTTCATCATACAGATCAAGGTAGGCACTTTGAACGACTTTGAAGTTCTTTAGTTTTTTGAAGGTCTTCAGCCCGTGGAAATACTGTACTATCGTACTCTGTTCTTTCCCGTAACGTCCATCATCCTCTTTTTCAAAAAGAGTAAAGGTGGTATGAAGTTCATTCTCTTCAAATAGTGCGTCAACGGCCAGAAACATATTCTCTTCTTCCTGAGTCATCGTCCCTTCTGCCACATTGGCAAAACCATGCAGTGTGTTGATGTCAAAGACAAAGACACCCTCATCGTTGAGCACCTCATGGACACAAGTAAGGAACTGCTCCAGTTCACCCGGTGGAACAAAGTTCAACACATCAAAGACCGCCACTACGGCATCATATTTTTTATTGACATCACAAATCGACTTATGCTCGGCATTGAGACCTTTGGCTTTGGCCTTTTGCACCATCAGCTCGCTTAGGTCGATCCCATCGCAGGCAATATCGAACTGCTCGAACTTCTCCATCAGTTCACCCCGACCACAACCGATGTCTAACAGTGTCTTGACTTCATAGTTATATAGGACTTCGGTATAAAGCGTATGCAGATAACGGGTTGCTTCTTCTATCCCCAGGAGGTGTTCGACTTTGGAATATAAATCTAAATTTTTCATCTATTTCTTAATCCCAACTGCTTTTTTTACAGTATTATTATTATAATCAGGAGGGGCCCATGAAGCATCTTTTGGTGTTATATACACCTCTGCCCATTTATGCTTATCCCTATCCACATTAAACTCTATATTTTCAATGTGATTATGGTGAGATGCACCTCCATGAAAATTTATATCAACTTCAGTATATATATTTTCAATGCTATTATACGCACTTGCCCATTGAAATACAACATGGCGGATGTTTTTCACTTTGACATTTTCCAAAGTTGTTCTGAACGTCTTATTAAAACGAAGATACCCATTTCCTTTTTTCCCCTTATTCACAGCCCCATCAATATCTATATCTCTACCTCTGCATAAATAAGACCGTTCAAAGGTTAGAGGATTTGAACCGCTATTGAAAATCTTTACATTACTTAGGCTGCAGGCGTTTGCATATTTAAACTTTATCCCATCGATAAAGCGGCTTTTATCTATATTTTCATATACATGTTTATAAGAACTACTTGACATACTGGAGTCAATAGTGACATTTTGTATGTGCACATTTTTAATCATATCCAATTTATAGATCTTTGCACCTTTATCTATTTCACTCATTGATTTATAAGCAAAATATATATCAGGTTTCTGCACCTTTACTGCTTGTACGATTTCAGTCCGTAACAATGGATACTGCTTATACCAGACCTCAGACTTCATATGTTTTTGCACATATGGTTTATCATTCTCCTGTTCTATCAAAAGAAGATCGTTTTTCTTTATCTGCTCAAGTTGCTTGACACTTATTCTTATTTTGTCGTACATAGACTCTTGTGTCAAACCAACAAATTGTTTTTTCTTCCCCTCTACCAGGATGACAGATTCTTCATTATTATGTAGATGTGATAAAAGAACAGTATTCTTCCCACGTAATGTAATATTACTCCGTCGTATATGTATAGGAGTATAAATATCAAGCACACCCTCAGGCAAACTGATTATAGCTCCATCTTTTACATTTTTTATCAGTTTGTTTAAGGATTTTCCATCATCTTTTCCATCATCTGTAATCGCATTAAAATAGACTAGGTTATCCGGTTTGTTGTCAGCAAACAGTTTTGTTGAAGGCAACGAGAACAAACTATTGTTGAGTGTAAGCATTGCAAATAGGAACAAGGCAAAAAAGAAATACATACGTAAGGTTGAAAAATAGCGTGCATATTTATATCGCAATGGAGCGATATTGCTGTCTGCTGTTTGTACTTCTGTCCCACCCTTAGACCACTTTTGATCTGACAGATGAAAATATGCCTTAATCTTAATCAGTGAGCCTATCCATTGCGTATATAACATCAAAGGTATTGTACGCATTGAAACACTATGTCCTGTCAATGTAATGACCAACATCTGTAAGACCCGGACATATATCACCCAAGCTATATAAATTGGCAAATAAACAAAATTAACAAATATAGCTAAAAAAACAGCTCCTACAATTCCCACCAGAGAGGTCCACATCAAAAATATTTGATCCCAGAACAGATACTGTATGAACAATGGTTGCCCTTTTAAAGCTCGTGCCCGTTTATTGTTTCTTAATGTATTTCCATACCATCGGTAAGGTAAGGATTGACTCACCTCCAAAAAGTTGCCATCCCTGCTTTCAAGCGAATAGATGGTCGCATCAGGAATATAGAGCATATTCCAGCCATTTTTCATTAAGTAATACCAAGAACTCTTATCGTCTCCCATTAAAAACCTAAATTTTCCATAACTCGGATCAATAATTACATCATTTTCTATCATCGAAATGAAATCTTCTTCAACAATAATATTTGTTCTAAATACAGAAAACCTACCTGTAAGAGTGAGTACTTTTCGTGATAATGATTGAGATTGAAACAGAACATGTCGCTGCCCAAACTTTAAGTTAAACCAGTCCTTATACCATCTTGATTTTGTATCAATGTAGGCAACTTCGTTGGTTGTCACTGCACCAACATCTTTCTCTGTATTGAACACCGGTATGCATTTTCTCAAAGTATCAAAAGGGATATAACTATCTCCATCCATAAATACAGTTACACTATTTTCTTCTGGGTCTCTACGATTATAGCGTCTTGCCAATGCACGTAAAGCATGCCCCATAGCTATACGCTTTCCATCCTTCTGCCGTTGAAAAACAAGAGACACTTTATCTTTGAGAGGATGTGAATCGTAAATCGAGCGGATAACCTGATCATCCTTGTCTGAACCAGTAGAAACAAATAAAGTTGCAGATGAGGGAATGTTATTCAAATCAGCAAAAATTGACTGAAAAACTTCCATACTGACCCACGGCTCTTCTTTATACGAGGGAATAATAAAATAAATATGCTCTGGATACTTATCATCTTCATCTAACAGAGATATTTTCTTTTTTACTTTTGAATAATAATAAAACCCGTATATAGCAGCTCTAATATAGTTTATGACTAACAAACTATATCGCCACATACCAATCAAGGCTATCGAGATCAGTACTTCATTTTTCACCCAATAAAAATATGGCCAAAAGACATAACCTATGAGTGTCGCAAGTACCGTATAGAAGGAAGCAGGGAGTATAAAAGAAAGTAGCGCCTCTCTTTTTCCTAATCTTTTCATCCTAAAACGACCTGCTTAGTCCCACAGCAATGTATCATACACACTATCTAAAAAGATAGAGTTACGTAGAACAAATACTTCCATACGATGATTGACGTGAAACCTTAAATCATCATCAGCAAACTCGATTCGAACCGGAATCTCATTTTGTGACACCTCTGTAATCGTTTTTGTAGATGAGTTTGTTACTGAATATCCTATACCGGTAACATACCCTTTATATTTCTTGTTTTTTTGTTCCGAATAAATCAAACAGGGTTGGCCCACTTCGATAGAGATAGCATCAGTATCAACCAACTTAGTCAATAAGTACGGTTTTTCATCCGTCTCTAGAACAAGGACCTCGTCTCCAACATCTAGATAGGCTCCTTCTTGCAACTTAATACTGTGGACAATTCCCTTGTGTTTGGACACTGCCGTATAATCTTGCATATTCCTTTTTAAATTATCAATCTTTATTTGACTGATATTGATCTTTTTCTGTAGGTCATAACTCTCGTTTTTATAATCAAACACAGACATATCATCTTCTAAATGCTGGTTATACTTTCCCATAAACAATAAAAATTTCTCATTGGCATCATTATAATGCGAAAGAGTGATCAAGCGCTGGTCATACAGTTTCTTTGCTCGAGCCAAAGTCTTTTGTTGTTCGACAAGCTCTTTTTCATAGGCTTCTCTCTCCTCTTTTCCCCGAACAACAATACCACTGTACTGACTGTCAATCAAGATCTTCTTATTTAAATAAAGTTTTCGTTTCAAAGAAGCCAAGTGTTCATATTCAGCCTTTAGTTCGGATTCCGTGTTTTTACTATCGATTTGATATAGTAACAGGTCTGGGGTCACAATAGATCCTTTATCCACATAGAGATCAAGAAGTTCACCCTTTTGCAATGCCATATAACTTTGTGTGTTTCCTGTGGTCAGTCCGTAGTCATGATATATAACAACATAGTTGTAAATGAGTGTTGAGCATATTAACACTATGAGAAAAAAAGTTGAGACACTATAAAGAATAGCTTTTTTAACAAAACTGAGATGCACCTCCTTCGCTTCGCTTTCCGTTAATGCTATAGGTTCTTTTATAGGTGTTTGCACATTGACCATAAACAGATCTGACATAAGGTCTTCTATTCGTTCTCCATTACCCTCGATTGACATCGTCGCATAATGACGTAATACCCGACGGTTTTTCTCGTCCATTTCACTGATTTCAAAGCCCAGCTTGTCGGCATTTTTTAACCTAATCTGTAACTTTAATGTGACAGAAGAATTTCCGGTAGGAAGAATAATATAGGCTGTCTTTTTATCATCAATCTGAATATTGTTCTTTAAAACCCCCTCTTTATCTTCAATTCTCAGACCTGTAGTTGACCAGTCAATTACATCATAATTAACATTATCAATAGATATTTGAATAGGAATAGTAATACGGTGGGCTTTTCTTTGATAATTTAGTTCGCTTGTGATAGATTCCATTAACTTCCCCCTTCTTTATATTTTAATAATGATTGTATATTCTCAACACCACTAAGTTTGTATAACTTCAACAGGTATTCATAAATCTCTATACGCTTCATCATAATCGCATACTTTAAATCCAGAGCTCTTATTTCTAATAAATCCATTTCTCTGTCTGGATTAGACCTATAGCCTGTGATAGCATTGTCACTCATTAAATCAAGTTGCTTTTGACGTAAATGAAGATACTTAAGCTTGTTTTGCAAGACTTTTAACATTCTTTGACTGTAGTCAAACTGTGCATATAGATAGGAAGTATGTTTTTGAAGGTTTTCCGTGTAAACTCGCTTTTCAATCTCTAAGTTCGCCTTTTCCAAACGTTGAATATCGGACCTTTCATTATCCCACCCTAGAGGTATGTCTATCTTTATACCTGCTGTGTTGTACCATCCAACTCTATCTATATTGCGATGTTCCGTAAACAAAGTCACTTTTAACTCATCTGTATATTCAGCTGAAAACTGAAGTTCATCAATCAGATTTTCTTGAAGCTGCAACTGTATATTATGTTCATCCTCATAAGCGAGCACCCACTCTTTTTCAACTAGTTCAACACACTCTAGACTTTGTAAAAAAACTAAAATAGCTTCATCAGTACTTTTTGCTTCGGTTGAAGCATCAAGACGCTTTAAAATTCTTATATTTTCCAGACGTTCTTTTACATGATAAACATCATCCATTGTTGTAAAGCCATCTTGCAACTGTTTCTCTCGTTTTTTCAATAATTTAAGATAGGCTTTTTCCAAGTGATTATTATACAAGTATTCAACCTGACGCTTAAGCGACTCTATATCAAAACCCCTATTTTCATGATATCTATCTAAAACATGTGACAGTAAACGAAGGTATCGCTGTTTAGCTTTATTCTCTTCTTTTTTTTGTATTTTTTCATATTCGTAATAACCGTTTTTAAAAATTTCCCAGCGTGCATTAATCCGGTATTCATAATCGACATCCTGACGAAATTCATAGTCTTCATTTAAGTATTGTTCAAACCTTCCCTCTAGATAAAAACCTTTAAAAATATTTTTATTTTCATAATACTTTAGCTGATCTTGTTCATTCTTTCTTAGCGTAATTGCCAAATCTTCATACGAAGCCGTTTTAGACAAATCAATCTCTTTCTCAAAGCGTTTATATGAAATATTTTTATCATATATATCCTGGCAAAGTACATTGGCATAGGAGCTCTGTATCTCACCGCTGAAAAGGAGATCATCAACACTGTTTTGGCCAAATAAGTCAACATCTATATCTGTAACACTTTCTCTGCTCTCTATCTGTCCTCCGTTGATGACAATAGCATCTTTATAATCATTTATATCTATTGTTTGAATATGGGCACTTATGTAGCTTTCTTGAAGTTTTTTTAAAAGTTCATCAAGCTCTGTTTTGTTGGTAAAAGGTTTTGAATAGGTCGCATATACAGAATCGGAAAGCTGAATAATATTTATTTTATCTTTTAAATCAATATCCAATAAGGATATTTTCTCTATCAATTTAGCTTTTTGAGTATTAATATCCAAGACGATAACATATTGAGAAGTTGGTGGATTTTTTGTTTGTATTCCATTGGCATACAGGTATAAAAAACTTAAGATAAAAACAGAGATATATTTCACTGATTTCCCCCGACAATCAGACAAAAAACAAAAATCAGCCCACCTGGTTCAGGTTCACTCTCTATCCTTGTTATCGTCTCATCGTCTTTGAAATAACCGCTAAAACTCTTTTTCATTTACCAACCGTTTACTTTTCCGGTATTCTAACACAGAAAAACGGTTTAAATTATAAGATTTTGTGAAACAACATCATTTCAAACAAGATGTAACAATTATTTGATAATTGCAGAGATCTTTTCGAAAATATCCAATACTTCTGATTTCTTCTGGAAATAGCTGTTCTTATTCGCAATAAGGTAAGTCGATGATGTCATGATCTCTTCGACTACTTCAAGCCCATTTTGCTTCATCGTCGTGCCCGTTTCGACAATATCTACGATCATGTCTGCCAGCCCGACAAGCGGTGCCAGTTCAATCGATCCATAGAGCTTGATGATGTCAGCCGCAACTGCACGTTCTGCGAAATAGCGCTTGGTGATATTAACCATCTTTGTCGCGACTTTGAGTTCCGGTTTGCTCAAATCAAGCTTCTCACCTTTGCGCATCCCGATTGCCACTTTACATACACCTTTTTTAAGGTCAAGCAGACGGATGACATCAAGTCCCTGTTCTTCGAGAGTATCAAGTCCAACCACGCCGATATCGGCAGCCTGATGGTAGACATAGGTTGCAACGTCCTGGTTACGTACCAGCAAGAACTTGAAGTTCGGTGTTTCCAGGATAAGTTTTCTATCATCAAACTTGAACTCTTCTCCAAAAATTGAAGCAAAGATTTCCAGGGTCTCTTCAGCGATACGGCCTTTTGGCAGGGCTACGGTAAGCATTAGGCTTGTCCTTCTATGATCTTTTTCATTCCTTTAAAGACGAGTTCATGGTCGATCACGGCTTCAGGGATAAAGGTTAATAGTCTCTCGGCATCCCCACCTGTCAAAACAACGGGTAAAGAGTCTGAGAGTGTACGGATATGAGATACGAGCGGGGCAATCGCACCAAAACTCAAGGCATCTACCGTATTTTTCGGCATTTTAGCCAAATCTATCTCAAAGTTAAATGAAACATCCAGACGAGGCGAGATATCCTTAAAACATTTCTGCATCGCTTTAAGCCCGGGATAGATATAGCCCCCTTCATGGTTTGCATCTTTGACCAGATCTACCGTGATGGCAGAACCCGCATCCACGATGACAGCACTCTCCACGGCTTCACAACACATGATACGGTCGATCCCCATACTCTCATAATAGTTATCAAAATTGACAAAAGAACGAAGGTTTATCCAGTTCTCCTGCATATCCAGGCGTTTTTCCCAGTAATGGTTCACCGCAATATAGTAGACTTCTTCCTCTATTGAAGAGATATCAAAGCTATCAACGGAGATTTTTCGGCCATCATCAAAAGAGAAGTTGGTATTGCCGATGTCGCAAAGCAGCTTATGACTCAATGATCTTCCATTTGGCTTTGACAAAGGCCTCTTTCGCCTTTGAACAAATCGGCGCATCGAGCATCAGGACCTTACCCTTGAACTGGTGGTCACGATAGAGTGACATCTTGTGCACGATCTCTTCGAACTTTGCCACGTCCTTCATCAGAAGGCGGCTTTTTTGGGAGACGACCACAATGGCGTTATAGTAACGGTTAAGATCCAGGGCACAGTAGAGCTTGACCTTGTTACGGATCTTCAGCTCTTTGGGCTCGATCTCTTCAAGTTTTTTATACATGCGCCCGTTATCGCGCAGGTTTTCAACTAATATCTTCATGAGTAAAATTATAACGATTTATGCTTAAGCCATAGGATGGAACTTAAGAAGCGTCTCTTGTAGGTTCTGTTTTTGAATATGGGTATAGACCTGGGTCGTCAACAGAGAAGAGTGTCCCAAAAGTTCCTGTACTACACGCAAGTCGGCACCACCGAGGATCAGTGCCGTTGCATAGGAGTGGCGCAGAACGTGCGGCGAGACATTGAGGTATTTCTGTGTGATCTTATACGCTGAGACACGGCTAAGAGGTTTGCCCTGATAGTTCAGCCACAGCTTCGTCGATTCAAAAGGACACTCCATCTCATAAGCCTTGATTGCATCGATGGCATCTTGTGCTATAGGGACAATACGCTCCTTGTCACCTTTTGCATGACGCACACGCAGCCACAACTCCTCAAAATCATTATGCTCAATACTCAGGCATTCTGATATACGAAGACCCGTCGCATATAAAAACAGTATCATCGCATAATCACGCAAACCGATCCATGTACTCCTGTCAATACCATTCAATCCATTGATTATTTCATCATAACTCAGATACTTAGGAAGCGTCGAAGGTATTTTTGCAAGCTTGAACTTTTTCTGTTCACTCTCGTTTGAGAACTCCTGATGGCAGAAAGCGAAAAATGCATTGATGGAAGAGAGTTTACGGTTTAAAGTGCGTTTGTTTTCAAATTGGGAAAGGTACTCAAGCAGTTTGTTCTCGTCAAGTTTTATCAATGGTTGCTTATAAAATTCTTCAATGAGCGAGAGGTCATTCTCGTAAGCTTCTATGCTTGCCTTGCTTAATGCCTTGATAATCGTAATATACTCGATAAAGGCTTCAAGCTGGGCGGAGATCATTGTACCTTTATATAGACATTGTCAAAATAGAAGCTGTCATCAGAGGTATAGAAGTAGCCGTCTTCCAGGGAGATATCATAGACTTTAGGTGAACTCAGGTTCTTGTCACAGATGATCCTATATCCCTCTTTTTCAGCCGCGTAGACAGCGTTGTCAGTTACAATCAGTCCCAAAAAGTGTGCAAAAGGAAACTTTTGACGGCTGATTATCTCAAGTCCGGAACTCAAAGAGACGATCTCTCCCTGTTTCGTTGTCACCCAGCCGCCCTCTTGGGTAAAAACAGCATTTCTAATCTCCAGCTCTACACGCGCTTCTTTTGCACCGAGTGTATAGACCTTATATGGCGTTGCAGCAAAAAGTGTATCGTTGATGACATTGAAATAGATGATGTTATTGAAATACTCTTCAGAACTTACGATGATCGTACGTATCCGTTCTTTCGTATCCGCATTGACGATGACAACCTTACCGTCAAGTGTAGGAAACAGAACCAGCTCGTTTAGAAAACGCGGATTTGCTATGCGCATATCGATCGCCGTTGATTCCGTTGCAGGTTCCTTGAAAAGAAGTTCGCCACTGTTAAAGTCATAAAGAGCCAGTTCATTATCAGCAAAGACAACAGCCAGAAGGTCGTCTTTAAGCGCTACCGTCGCTGCTGTTCTTGGAAGCTGAAGCCGTTTGCTCTCATTCGCATTCTTAACAGCGAAGAGGCTTCCGCCTGTCTTTAAAGCGAGACTCCATTCATCATTCTGGTAGACAAAACGGTACCCCTTTGGAAAACGCACATCAGATTTTCCTTTTTTGGTGATGATCGTTCCGTCTTCGAGTGTGGCATTCTCTCCACTTGTCTCGATAATAGAAGCATCAAACCTGTCAGTCAGAGAAATAGAGTCTTCTGTATCCTCAGGTTTGTAATACTCTTTATTGGCACAGCCTAAAAAAAGCAGCGCTAATGCAAGAGCCGGGATAAGGGTTTTAAGCATCTACTTGATTCCGTAGTGCTGCAACAGCATCGCAAGTTTTTTTAACGGTGATGCCTCATCGATCAGGCTCAGGCGCTTCTTGGCCTCTTCTATCTTCTGCTCCTGCATCAACAGTACCGCTTCGTTTAGAATCGCGAGGTCTTTCATGATCGCGCCTTGTTCAAGGCTATAATTGTTAAGCGCTGTTTTGTCTTTGTTAAGTGCAGCCAATTCGTAGCTGGCAAGGTCGGCAATAACATCCGATGAAGAGGCTGTTAATGCTTTTAGTCCCGCCTGATCAGCTTTTTCACGTGCGACTTTAAAC
This sequence comes from Sulfurimonadaceae bacterium, assembly GCA_041572615.1. Taxonomy (GTDB): domain Bacteria; phylum Campylobacterota; class Campylobacteria; order Campylobacterales; family Sulfurimonadaceae. The sequence continues at coordinate 8,022 of JBFFSC010000019.1, read as the reverse complement.
TGCCAGGCATCGTAAAGCGCCGGATTATTCTCTTTTAAAACCTCAGCCGCTTCGGCATCATCACTGTTGCTTAAAAGTGTAAGATAGGCTTTGTTTGAACGCTCGATCGATTGCTCCACGCTGGCTTGATAAAGTGCATTGGCAATGACCACGACAACGATCGCGACAAGTACACTGATCAGTTGCAATTTATATTTTTTTACGAAACGTTCTGTTTGAACGGCACTGGCAAAGAACTTCTCTTCCTGACTGAACTCTTCTTTGACCATATCGATATTTTCTTTTAAACTCAAAAAAGCTCCTCTTCTTTTCATTAGACTCTATATATTAATCGCTATATTATCTTATTAAAGATAAAACTGTCCAAAACTCTCTTGCTTATTAAGCTTAATCAGCATTATTTTGTTACAATCTTGACAATATTTTTACGATAGAGGAAAAAACGTGCAAATTGATGATGCCCTATTAAAAAAACTTGAAAAGCTTTCCTACCTTGAGATCGCCGATGAGAAGCGTGAAGAGATCATCTCTCAACTCAGTGAGATCGTCTCTTTTGTCGACAACCTGAGCGAACTTGAGACAAACGACATCGATCCGACCTTCAGTATGACGGACAAGGGGACTTCCCTTCGTGAAGACGTTCCCGCCTCTTCAAAAGAGGTCTCGGATTCGATTCTGAGCAACGCACCGCAGAGCGAAGACAACTTCTTTATCGTTCCAAAGATCATAGAATAATGATCAAAGTCTACGGAATCAAAAACTGCGACAGTGTCAAAAAAGCACTGAAATTTTTAAAAGAACACAACCTGGAATACACACTACAGGACTTCAAAACTGACCCTGTCAGTTGCGAGAAGGTATCGCAATGGGCTCAAAGTGTAGAAATGAAACAACTTTTTAACACACGCGGAACCACCTACAGAACGTTAAAACTCAAAGAACTCAACCTGAATGACGATCAAAAACTCGAGTGGTTATGTAAAGAAAATATGCTAATTAAACGACCTGTGATAGAATATGATACCAACAAGGTTCTTGTCGCTTTTGATGAGGACACATACACTAAGGAATTGCTATGAGTTTGGACATTCGTAAGTTATTAAAATCTGTTGTCGCCTATAAGGCATCTGATCTACACCTTGTCTCACGTTCAGAACCACAAATACGTATCGATGGAAAACTGGTCTCACTTAACCTCCCTATTCTGGATGGTCAGATGATTGAAGAGATGTCATACTCTTTACTGACCGATAAGCAGAAAAAAGAGTTCGAAGAGGAACTGGAACTGGACTTTGCGATCGTCCTTCCTGATATCGGACGTTTCCGTGCCAACTATTATCGTGTGATGGGCGATATCGCCTGTGCCTTCCGTATTATTCCAATCGACATCCCTTCACTCGATCAACTCAATGCAAAACCTATCTTTAAAGAGATGGTCAAACGTGAAAAAGGCCTTATCCTTGTAACCGGACCGACAGGTTCAGGTAAATCAACCACACTCGCAGCCATGCTCAATGAGATCAACATGACTGAGAATAAACATATCATTACGGTCGAAGATCCCGTAGAGTTCATGCATGACAATAAAAAATGTCTCTTCTCTCACCGTAATGTCGGAACAGATACCCGTTCCTTTGCCCGCGCACTTAAATTCGCGATGCGTGAAGATCCGGACATCATCCTGATCGGGGAGATGCGTGATCAGGAAACAGTCGGTGCGGCCTTGACGGCAGCGGAAACAGGTCACCTCGTCTTTGGAACCCTGCATACCAACTCGGCGCCTGAGACAATCAACCGTATCATCGACGTTTTCTCCGGTGAAGAACAACCTCAAATCCGTGCACAGTTGGCGACTTCACTTGTCGCAGTTATCTCGCAGGCACTGCTTCCTCGTGTTGGCGGCGGACGTGTGGCGGCACAAGAGATCATGATTACCAATCCGGCGATCAAAAACCTTATCCGTGAGGATAAAGTGCACCAGCTCTACTCTCAGATGCAGCTAAACCAACAAGCAACGGGGATGGTGACACAGACCCAGGAACTTGTCGAGTACCTGAGACAAAAGGTCATTTCAAAAGAGAGTGCTATACAGTTCTCCAACCGTCCGGATGAACTCTTAAACGTCATTAAAAACATGTAGGTCGCACGCGATCTACACCCTTCATTTAACTACAATCACACATCGATAAAATCATTTTTAATCAAGAAGAAGGTTCCAAGGCATTGCCATGGTATTGAGGAGAGTCTGTTACTTTATCAGCCAAAACATAGTTTGACTGAATGAGAGCACAGCGGAATTATTAAATCCACTTTAGCTTATTTTCTAAATACGCCTACTGCTTGACTGAAGAAATATTTTACTTGGTAAAACCGCTTTCGCTTATTTTACTAAAGAAACTTAACGCTTTGCGTCTTTCAAAGAGTCGGCAATAAGAAATGCAAGCTCAAGCGCTTGATCCGCATTCAAACGCGGATCACAATGGGTATGATAACGGCTTTTGAGGTCTTCGTCACTGATGTTGAACGCACCACCGGTACACTCTGTGACGTTTTTACCTGTCATCTCAAGGTGGACACCTCCACCATAAGTACCTTCAGCCTTATGTACAGCAAAGAAGTTCTTCATCTCTTGCAATACAGCATCGACCGGTCGAGTCTTAAAACCTGTCGATGACTTGATCGTGTTCCCATGCATCGGATCACATGACCACAGGACGTTCTTTCCTTCACGCTTGACGGCCTGAATAAGTCCCGGGAGGTGATCACCCACTTTATCTGCACCCATACGGACGATGACATTCAATCTGCCCAGTTCATTATCCGGGTTAACCGCATCGATAAGCCTGATCAGTTCATCCGGGTCCATAGTCGGACCGGCTTTGACACCGATAGGATTTTTAATCCCGCGCATAAACTCGACATGAGCTTCATTAAGTCCGAGTGTTCTGTCACCTATCCATAACATATGTGCTGATGTATCATACCAGTCACCTGTCAACGAATCCTGACGGGTAAAAGCTTCTTCATATTCCAATAGAAGTGCTTCATGTGATGTATAGAAATCCGTCTCTCGCAGCGTACGGTAAGTCTTTGAACTCACACCACAGGCTGCCATGAAAGAAAGTGACTCCTGAATACGGTTTGCCATCTCTTCATACTTCTCTTTAAGCGGTGAGTCTTTGACAAAGTCAAGGTTCCATTTATTGACTTCATGAAGATCAGCAAGACCACCTGTCGCAAAGGCACGCAGGAGGTTCAAAGTCGCTGAAGACTGGTTATAAGCCTGTATCATACGCTCAGGATCCGGCGTACGTGCTTCTGCCGTGAACTCCACACTGTTGATGATATCACCACGGTATGACGGAAGGGTCACATCACCTATCGTCTCAAAATCTGATGAACGCGGTTTGGCAAACTGTCCACCCATTCGCCCTACTTTGACGACAGGGGACGAACCGGCAAATGTCATCACTACAGCCATCTGCAACATCGCTTTAAAGGTATCACGGATATTGTCAGCTCGAAATTCAGAAAAACTCTCTGCACAATCTCCACCCTGCAATAAGAAAGCCTTGCCTTCTGTGACATCAGCAAACTGCTGTTTCAGTGAACGGACTTCACCTGCAAAGACAAGCGGTGGAAGTTCACGCAGCTTCTGTGTGACACGTTTAAGGTGCTCAGCATCGGTATATTCCGGTTGCTGCTTGATTGGAAAGTCTCTCCAGCTTGATGGGGTCCAGGTACTCATTGTTTTCCTCGTATTTTGTACAGGTCTTCTTCATCTGTGGCCTGCAAATATAATTAGTGGCGCAAATATTATCCAAAGCTTCCTAAAATAAGGCTAATATGAGGCCAAAAGCTTACTTTATGCTAAAATACGTATAATTCTACAAAAATTTAAAGGAGCTTCTTTCGTGGACAAAGTGCAAGCTGAACAGATCATAACCTCTGCATTCAACACCTTAATAGAGAAGCTCAAAACGCAACCTGACTACAATTCCCAGCTGATCATCGATGACTTGCATCAACTTGCCAAGTCCCTGAGCAGTGGCACGAACATACCTCTTAATCTGCATACGGCAGAAAAAAATTTCGAACTCGAATATAAAGCCATTGCTGAACAAAGTCTGGAATCTTATACAAATACCCATGAGTCGGTAGAACGTATCAACCAGGAACAACGACGGCTTATTCAACAATCTCATGAAAACAACATGCTCAATATCGATGAAATCATGCATAACTTCAGTAACGTCCATGAGCAAGTCGCAGACCAGATGCGTCGTGCCAACAAGACCATCAAAGCACTAAATAAACAGATAGCCATCCTGGAGAACACCTCAAACCTTGATCCTCTTACACGTACCTTTAACCGTCGTGCTTTGGAGAGCTATATCGATTCGGTCTGTAAGATGGAAAACAAATCCTTTGACACACGTATCCTGCTGATCGATATCGATGACTTCAAACAAGTTAACGACCGATATGGCCACCTTGCAGGAGACCGAGTCCTCATGTTCCTGGGAAAACTCATCACCAATTCATTGCGAGACGGAGACAAAGTCTTTCGCTTTGGTGGAGAAGAATTTCTTATTATCCTCAATCGGGGAAATGATCTCGCCAGTGAAAAAGTTTCTGAGCGTATTCTACACAGTGTGCGTACAAACACTCTGCTCTACAAACAGCATCAGATCAAAATCACCTTGAGTATGGGTTCGGCGGTCTTCCAGGAAGGTGACAACTTTGAATCGTTCATCGAACGTGCCGATCAAGCACTCTATAAAGCCAAAGCAAATGGCAAAGATCAATTAGTGGCAGGATAAATGGAATTTAGTATTTTTGATTTGGTTGTGGGAAGTATTATTCTGCTTCTTGGTTTAAAAGGGATCTTAAACGGGTTTTTCAAAGAACTTTTCGGTCTGATCGGTATCGTTGGGGGCATCTTCATCGGTTCTCGTGTTGCCTCAAGCGTTGGTGGTGCCCTGAGTGATGCCATCTTCAAATTCGAAAGCCCTGCTGCAATCAACTTCCTGGGCTTTCTCGTCACACTGGCTCTCTTTTGGGGAAGTATGATCGCTGCAGGCATGCTCTTCAAGAAGTTTTCCAAGATGAGCGGCCTGGGGATCATGGACAAGATTTTCGGTTTTATCTTTGGAAGCGGGAAGTTTTTCTTTATTGCTTCGGTAATCGTCTATGCTATCTATAACTTCAAAGCCGTCAGAGACAACTTTGATATGGAAGGCAGCTTTATGTTTCCTGCCCTCGTCGAAACAGGACGTATCATTATGCATATCGATGGTGAGAAAGTCGCAGATGATATCAACAAGAGTATAGACAACGGTGTCGAAAAAGCTAAAGAGATCATGCACGATGAAGCGACCGAAGAGGTGCTTAAAGCTGCGAAGAGTGAAAAAGATGCCTTGATCAAAACGGTCAATACCAAACTAAAAGAGAGTAATCTCTCACTATCGACGGAGGAAAAATGAATCAACAATCATTCACAGCACGTACGGTTGAATTTGAGACTCTTTTAGATGAGTTCAAGACCCTTTTGAAAAAGAACGGTGAAAAGTTCACCATTCAACGGGAGGTAATCCTGGAGACACTTTACAACAGTGACGAACACCTAACACCCGAAGCACTTCATCAGCTTATCCAGAAACAGCATCCGGAACTCAAGACGGGTATTGCCACCGTGTACCGTACCCTCTCACGCCTGGAAGACTCAGAGATGGTGACATCTTTGTCTTTCGGAGCGCAGGGTAAAAAATATGAGCTTGGGGCGAAAGACCACCATGACCATATGATCTGCACCGAATGCGGCAACATTACGGAGTTTGTCGACAAAGCGATCGAGGAACGACAGCACAAGATCGCAGATGAGTTCGGTTTCAAGATGACTGACCATTCCATGCAGATCTACGGGCTGTGTAAATCGTGTCAAAAATAGCCAAGAGACTTAACATAATAAGTTTCATAACAAACCATTAATTCAAAAGAAGGAATAAGATTGCCATTTCAGAACCAATACGTTCAGCAACGTATCGAAAAAGCACAAAAACTTAAAGAACTGGGTTTTAATCCCTATCGTAATGACTCTGAACGCAATACGACTGTTGCGAAGTTCATCAACGTCAACTCCGATGTCGAACAGATGGAAGAGAAACGTGCCGAATCACGCTCGTATATTGTCGCAGGCCGTATCAAGCTCTATCGCCTTATGGGTAAGGCAAGCTTCCTAAAGATCGAAGACGAGAGCGGTATCCTGCAGGTCTATGTCGCACGTGACAACCTTCCGGAAGGTTTTTACAACGAGATCAAGAAACTTATGGAGGTCGGTGACATCATCGAAGTCGAAGGCTATCCTTTTGTAACGAACAAAGGTGAGCTTTCACTTCATGTCAACAACCTGAAGATACTGACCAAAGCCGTCTCACCTCTTCCGGAGAAATACCACGGACTGACAGACAAAGAAGCACGTTACCGTCAGCGTTACCTTGACCTTATCATGAACTCGGAAGTGAAAAAGACCTTTAAAATACGTTCAAAAGTCATCTCTTTGATCCGTCATTTCTTTGAGGAAAAAGGTTTCCTCGAAGTCGAAACACCGATGATGCATCCTATTGCCGGTGGTGCGAATGCCAAGCCTTTTGTCACCCATCATAATGCGCTGGGCATCGACAGATACCTTCGTATTGCACCGGAACTCTACCTGAAACGTCTTATCGTCGGTGGATTTGAAGCGGTCTTCGAGATCAACAGAAACTTCAGAAACGAAGGAATGGATGCTACGCATAATCCGGAGTTCACATCGATAGAGTTCTACTGGGCTTACAAGACCTATAAAGACCTTATCGAGATCACCATCGAACTCTTCGATTACCTTTTCGAACACCTGGACCTTCCAGAGAAACTTCCTTATGGAGATATGGAGATCGACTTCAGTAACTTTACACAGATCGGTCTTGTCGAATCGCTTTCAAAGATCGGTGGTGTACCCGAGGCGATCGTCAATGACAAAGAGCAGATCATCAGCTATCTGAAAGCAAATAAGATCGATGTCAATGAGAAGATGAACCTGGGTCAGCTCCAGGCCGAACTCTTTGATGAGTTTGTCGAAGCAAAACTGATCAACCCGACATTCATCACGGATTACCCGGTAGAGATCTCTCCGTTGGCTCGCCGTTCAGATGTCAACCCTGCGATTACAGAACGTTTCGAACTCTTCATCGCAGGTAAAGAGATCGCCAATGCCTTCTCGGAGCTTAACGATCCGGTCGACCAGTACGAACGTTTCAAAGGACAGGTCGATGCCAAAGAGTGCGGTGATGATGAAGCGCATGAGATGGATGAGGACTTTATCAAAGCCCTTTCCTACGGTATGGCACCGACAGCTGGACAGGGAATCGGTATTGACAGACTTGTCATGATGCTGACCAATCAGCATACGATCAGGGACGTACTGCTTTTCCCAGCAATGAAACCGCTTAGTAAAGCAGAACAAGAATCTATGGATGAAGAAATCAACAAAAAAGAGGAAGAATAAACATGAACACAAGTAATTTACAAACATTCGATCCGGAAGTATTCGGATACTGTGAACAAGAGTTGGAGCGTCAATCAGAGCACTTGGAGATGATCGCATCGGAAAACTTTACACTTCCTGCTGTCATGCAGGCGATGGGTTCGGTTTTCACGAACAAATATGCTGAAGGTTATCCGGGTAAACGCTACTATGGTGGTTGTGACTATGCTGACAAGGTAGAACAACTTGCGATCGATAGAGCATGTGAGCTTTTCAACTGTAACTACGCCAATGTACAGCCGCACTCCGGTTCTCAGGCAAACGGTGCGGTTTATGCGGCACTTATAAAAGCCGGTGACAAGATCCTTGGGATGGACCTTTCACACGGTGGTCACCTGACACACGGTTCAAAGCCGTCTTTTTCCGGTAAAAACTACCAGTCATTCACCTATGGTGTAGAGCTTGACGGTCGTATCAACTATGACCGTGTCATGGAT